>JBDTAD010000420.1:0-4474 GCA_039924815.1 Lacisediminihabitans sp. | reverse complement strand
ACCGACTGCGTGTACACACGCTTGCCGTTGCCGTCTGCCACCGCGGTTCTGATCTGGTCGCTCACCAGCTGGGTCGGGAAGGTCGGGCTCGTGATCGTGGTCATGATGCGGTCAGTTTTTTGGCCGGGAATGCGAAGCAACCCCATCGAGGTGCTGCCAGGGCTTTGCACGGAGTTCAACACGGCCTGCTTCACAGACAAACCGACCCCGTCGAGCTCGACAGCTTGATCGCCGGTGGCTTGTGCGTTGTCGAAAGACTGCTGGGCGATGCCCGTCGCATTGTTGGCCTCGGTCTGCACCTGGGCGAGCCTCGTCTTGTACAGATTGTCACCGATACTGATCGACATGTACGAGCCGATGATGATCACGGCGAGACCGGAAAGAACCACGGTTATGGCGACGGTACGGAACTGAAGCGAGCTGCGCCAAAACCGCACGATGAGCCTTCGATACACCCGCCAGCTCAGGCCTCCCAGCGCGACCTGGCGGCTAGCCGCTGGAACCTGCACGGTAACCGACACCCCGAACGGTCATGACAATGCGCGGGTTGTCCGGATCCTGCTCAACTTTCGCCCGCAACCGCTGAACGTGAACATTCACCAGCCTCGTGTCTGCCTTGTAGTGGTAACCCCAGACCTGCTCGAGCAACATCTCGCGGGTGAACACCTGCTGCGGTTTGAGGGCCAGGGCGAGCAGCAACTCGAACTCGAGCGGGGTGAGGTTGATCTTGGCACTGCCGCGCTTGACCTCGTGGCCCGCGACATCCAGAACCAGGTCACCGACCTGCAACTCCTCGGCCATGCCGTCGGGTGTCGGACGAAGTCTGGTGCGGATGCGTGCGACGAGCTCCTTGGGATTGAACGGCTTGACGACGTAGTCGTCCGCTCCACTCTCAAGACCGCGCACCACATCCGTAGTGTCTGACTTGGCAGTGAGCATGATGATCGGGACACCAGATTCGCTACGAATCTCAGCACACACCTCGATGCCGTCTTTGCCGGGCAACATGAGATCGAGCAAGACGAGGTCGGGTTTAGACGTACGGAACGCGTCCATCGCCGTGCTGCCATCGGCGCAGAACGACGGGTCGAAACCCTCCGTACGCAGCACGATTCCAATCATTTCAGCGAGAGCGGTGTCATCATCGACTACCAGGATGCGCGCGGTCATCGTCCCGTCTTCGTTTGGCACCCGGGGATCCGGGTTCGCAATGCTTTGGCACAAGAGTAGCCGAGTGTGAAACGATAATCGCGTGCGTACAGTCGTGCGATGCTCAACTGCGAGGGGGAGAGCCCGTGAACGAGAGCCCAGAGTGGCAGTCTCCGGCCGGATCCACCGGCTCGCGCGACGCGGCACCACCACCTCCACCCTTCAGCGCGCCAGGAGCTTCTGCGGCACCGAGTTTGCCGCCGCTGCCGGGCTGGACTCCACCGCCAAAACCGGGCCTCATCCCCCTGCGACCCCTCGATCTCGGCGCCATTCTCGGTGCAGCTTTCAAGACAATGCGCCACAACCCAAAACCCACTCTTGGCGCGGCCCTGCTCGTGCAGGGTGGAGTGACGGTGCTGTCGATCGGCATCATCGGGCTGGTGACGTATCTCTCGCTTTCCCGGCTAGACAACGCCTCGACTGAAGCCAAACCGGAATTACTGGCCGGGAGCGTTGCTACCATCGTGCTCGCAGCCATCGTTCCGGTCTTTCTGTCGATCGCAGCATCCGCGCTACTGCAGGGCATTATCGTGCTCGACGTCATGCGGGCGAGCCTCGGCGAAAAACCCCGACTGCGCCAACTTTTGGCAATGGCCCGTGGGCGGATCTGGGCGATCGTTGGCTGGACCTTGCTTGTGGCCCTCGCGGTCGGTGTCGGGTTCGGCGTGATTATTCTGCTCATCGTGCTCGTCGTCGTGATGGTCGGCGGCATCGGCGGCGTCGTTGCCGCGGTGTTGCTGGGGATCTTCGGCGGGCTTAGTTTCACCGCGCTCTGGGTGTGGCTGAACACCAAACTGTCGCTCGTGCCGAGCGTGCTGATGGCGGAACGCGCGAGCATCCGCACCGCTATGAAGCGCTCCTGGGCTCTCACCAACCGTTCGTTCTGGAAGACGTTCGGAATCGAGCTGCTGGTCACGGTGATCATCGGGGTCGCCACCCAGGTGGTCACGACGCCGATCTCGCTCATCACCGGAATGCTGGGGAGCCTTGCTGATCCTAATGGCCAGAATCCAGCGACGGCGATCACAGGCGCTCTTGGTTCATACCTGGTGCTCATCATCATCACGGTGCTCTTCGGCGCGATCGGCGCAGTGATCCAGTCGTCGACCATCGCCCTGATCTACATTGACCTGCGGATGCGCAAGGAGGGGCTCGACCTCGACCTCACCCGCTTCGTGGAGGCACGCCAGTCCGGGGCTGTCGGTCTCAGCGACCCGTACGCGCGCGTGCCAGCAGCAGCCCCTGGCTCGCCGACTACCGCGCCTCCGGCTCCGCCAGCTCCGCAGCCACCGTCGAATGAGTCGCCCTAGACATGATCGCTGGCATCGCAGGACTCGTACTCCCCCTGGCAGCCGATATTCCGGTCGACCCGGACGCGGCTGAGGCTCGACGGTGGATCATCGCCGAGCTGTCCAAGCCCGCATACCAAGCGGCCCAGCCGAGCTGGTTCGACCGCTTGTCCTCGGCCATCTGGAACTGGCTGACCTCACTACACTTCGCAGACGGCGGAGCAAGCTGGCCGATCATGCTCATCTCGATCGTGGTCGTCGCCGCAGCGGTGATCGCCGCGTTCCTGATCTTCGGCGCACCGCGACGCAACCGTCGCAGCGCAGTCACTGGAGCTCTCTTCGGTGAAGACGACGTTCGCAGCGCGGATGCCATGCGGGCAGCCGCGGCGGCGGCCGCATCCCACGGAGACTGGACACTCGCCATCGAGGAGCTGTTCCGTGCCATCGCGCGCGATCTCGCCGATCGCACGATCGTCACAACCAATCCTGGAACTACCGCGCGGGACTTTGCCCTGAGGGCTGGCAAGCCCTTCCCTGACCTTGCGAGCCGTCTCACCGACGCCGCGAGCACTTTCGATCTGGTGCGATACCTCGGGCGAGCAGGCTCGGAAGAGGCCTACCTCCGCCTCGCTGACCTCGACACGACACTGCGCTCCACACGCCCCGCGCTGGATGCACTGGTCGGTTCGAACGCGTGAGCTCGACGACCGCGGAGGCCACCTCCGTCTCAACGCCCACCGTGCGCACCGCCTTTAAGCGCTCGCTGTTCTGGATTATCGCCGCGGCATTCCTGCTGGTCATCGCGATCGCGACACTGCTCCTGAGAGGCGCGGCCGGCCCGCCCGGCGCGCCGCTCTCCCCCACGAACGCCGCCCCTGCAGGGAGCATGGCCGTCGCGCAGGTGCTCGCCGAGCACGGCGTCGACGTCACCTCGGCCACAAGCTTGGCCGAGGCGCGTGCCGCACTCGGTGGCGGAGCATCCACTCTCCTGATCTTCGACCCCCAGAGTTACCTCAGCGCCGCGCGGCTCTCGAGCCTCGCGAGCGCAAGCGACACCGTCGTTCTGGTGACTCCGACGTTCTCCCAACTGAGGACACTCGCACCTGCCGTGGCCGCGGCGGGTGCCGCCCGAAAAGGTGTACTAAAGGCCGGGTGCGAACTTTCCGCGGCCGTGAAGGCCGGCACGATTTCGGGCGGGGGCAACGGCTACCGCGTTGTCGGCACACCTTCCGAGACAACCGGATGCTTCGCCACCGGCAAGGACATCCACTCGCTCGTGCAGGTGCAGAGCGGCGCGCAGCGCGTTACAGTGCTCGGCGCAGACCAGGTACTCGCGAACGAAACCGTCCTCGACAACGGCAATGCTGCGCTCGCCCTGAACCTGCTCGGCAGCACGCCACGGCTCGTCTGGTATCTCCCTTCGGCGGAAGACGCCGCCGCTGGCACCCTTCCGACGATCGCTGAGCTCACCCCGACCTGGGTGTCTTCGCTCGCCGTGCTGCTGATTCTCACCGCTCTGGCCGCGGCGTTCTGGCGCGGCCGCAGACTGGGGCCGCTCGTGATCGAGAATCTGCCAGTCACGGTGAGGGCAAGCGAGACCATGGAGGGGAGAGCGCGGCTCTACCAAAAGAACTCCACCCGGCTACACGCGCTCGACGGGCTACGGATCGGATCGATCGAGCGGCTCGCCCGGCTGTGCGGGTTGCCGTCGTCGGCCTCCACGACCGAAGTGATCGCTGCCGTCGCGTCGGTGACAGGGAGGGATGGGCTCGCGGTTTCCCGCGTGCTGCTGGATGCGACCCCCGCGAACGACAGCGAACTGATCCGGATGTCCGACGATCTTCTCGAGCTCGAAGCGGCCGTCGCGAAGGCCGTGAGATCGTGATCGGGATCACAGCAGTGTCACCGTATCTGAACACCACAACAGGGAGAATGAACGCATGACAGACCAGGGACCAGCCGGCGACAGCGCGGCA
>JBDTAD010000419.1:0-17140 GCA_039924815.1 Lacisediminihabitans sp. | reverse complement strand
GAAGTCGCACCGATGAGCTTCACGCCGCGTTCTTTTGCCTTGCGGTAGGGAGCGGCCCCGATGAAAGCGGGAAGGAACGAGTGGTGGATATTGATGACCGGCACGCCGACCTTCTCGAGGAACTCGTCGGAGAGGATCTGCATGTAGCGGGCGAGCACCACGAAGTCCACGTTTCCATTCAGCAGTTCAACGATCTTGGCTTCTGCGGCTGATTTATCTGGCCCGGCCGAGGGCACGTGGAAGAAGGGCACCCCGAAGGAACGCACGTCCTCTGCCGTTGTGGTGTGGTTGGAGATCACCATCGGGATCGTTACCGGCAGTTCACCGCGACGATGACGCCAGAGGAGTTCGAGCAGGCAATGATCTGAAGTGGAGACCAGAATCGCCATGCGTTTAGGCACCGATTGGTCGGTGAGGACCCACTCCAACCCCATCGCGGTGACGGTCTTCTCCAGGTCCGCCTCGATCTCGGGCATTGCGGCAGGAAGGTCAGGCCTTAGGAAAACGACCCGCTGGAAAAAGGCCCCGCCGTCCGCGTTGTCGGAGTACTGGTCCAGGGAGACGATGTTGCCCTGGTTGCGGGTGATCAGAGCGGTCACCGCGGCAACGATCCCGGGCTTGTCAGGTCCGTGAACGATCAGGCAAGCGTGGTTTTTGAGTGCTTCAGCGTGGGTAGTCATCACTCACCCCGTCAGGACTGCGCAGCGGAGTAGTCCTGGACCCACTGTGCTGTCGCCTGCAAGCCACCGAAGGTATAGAAGTGCAATTTCACCGCACCAGAAGTTGGATCTGCTGCCAACAAACCCGACAGATCCGTGACAAAACGATCCGGTCCGGCAGTGCCAATCAAATTGGTTAGCGAGAAGCCGTACTTTTTCACAATCATCGCGTTCGCACCAATTCCGAACCGACGTGCGAAGCCGAGGAGACGCTTGATGCCCGCCGGTCCTGGCGTGCCAATCCGAATCTGCGTATCGATTCCACGACCGCGCACCTGACCAATCCACGACATCACTGCCTCGGTATCGAAAGCGAATTGGGTGAGAACTACAGCATCCAGCCCCTGATCCTTAAGGGCCGCGGACTTGTCCTCCAGTGCACCCCACAAGACGTCGTTGGTGATGTCTGGATGACCCTCCGGGTATCCGGCAATGCTTACCTCGCGCACACCAAACTTCTGCAAAATACCGGACTGGATGACCTCCAGTGAGTCCTTGTACGGGCCCTCCGGTTCGGCTGGATCTCCACCCACGGAGAACACGTGCTCGGTCGCCCCGACGTCCTGAAGTCGGCCAAGGAATTCCTCAAGCTGGCTCTGGGACTTTAGCCGCCGAGCAGATATGTGCGGAACGGGAACAAACCCCATCTCTCTAACGGCTTTGGCAGCCGCCACCCGCATCTCGAGGTCCTCATTGCCGAGGAAGGTCACGTTGATCTTCGTGCCGGCCGGGATGACAGCCCGTGCCTCTTCGAGGCCGGGGATATCTTTGCCTGTCATCTCAACCGAGAACCCACTCGTGAGATCAAGGGCAGCCGCCCTATTCGGCGCTGCGTTCGAATGTGCCACGGATCGAAGTCCTTCTGCTCTCGGCAAGGAGCACCGGCGCATCCTCGCCTCTCCAGAATACCTATGTGCATAGTGAATGTCTATAGCGAGGGGTTGCGGAGCTAGAGCGTCGTGCCGTCTTATTTCTCCAGCACGTAGCGATCACGGCCGACGAAGACACCGAGGAAAGCCTGCCCGGCCAACACGAACAGGAGGAGTCCGAGCGGCAACATCCAGTTACCGGTCGATGCGTGCAGCCATCCGAAGACAACCGGCCCCGCTGCAGCGACGATGTAGCCCACCGACTGTGACATTCCCGACAGTGCCGTGGCTGCGTCAGAGTCGCGTGCGCGTTGAGCCATCAAGGTGAACGTCATGCTCAGTGATGCGCCGGAAGTCAACCCGATGAAGGCAGCCCACAGCTCGATGTTGTGCGGAGCGACGAGCAGACCGATCACACCGACAACGCCGAAGACCGGAATTACTGCAGGAATGATTCGCCGAACGCGGCCGCGCAGGAGCAGCGGGAGGATCAGCGAGCCGGCGATCGAGAATATTTGATAGAGCATGACGTCGAGGCCCGCCACGACCGGCGAGCGGCCAACGGACGTGGAAATTGTGGCGAGCCAGGTCACAACCATGTAGAAGATCGAGCATTGGAAGGCCATGTAGGCCGCAATCTGCCAGGCGAAGCGATCCCTCCAGATGCCGGTGCGCGCTCGACCGGTGCGCACATGACCGACAGGCGCCTGGGATGGGGCGGCGGACCGGCGGGACGCCCAGACCCACATCACGATGGCGAATGGCAGCAGCACGCCGCCTGTGGCGAGGAGGGCAAAGCGCCATCCTGCCGGGTCTTGCGGCCAGGGGAGCTGGGACGCAGGCACGACGAGCCCAGACGCCAGGGCGCCGAAGCCGCCGAGCAAGGCTGAGTACAGTGCGGTCACGCCCGTGACGTGTGTGGCGAAGTCCCTCTTGACCACCGCAGGCATAAGAACGTTCACAATGGCTAACGCGATACCGAGCAGAGCGGTGCCTATCCAGAGGCTCGCCACCGGGCCGGGAAGCGATCGCACCACTGTTCCGATGGTCAGCAGCACCAGCGACCACAGCATCGCCCGGGACATCCCGAATCGGCGGCTCAGATCGTGCGCGATCGAGGAGAACACGCCCCACGCGAGGAGTGGAACCGAGGCGATGAGGCCGAGCGTGCCCGTGGACATGCCGGTGTCCGACCCAATTTGCCCCAGCAGCGGACCGACCGCCGTGACGGTTGGCCGCATGTTGGCTGCAATCAGACAGACCGCGAGAAGAAGAAGCAGGCGCGGAGACCGCTCAGACGTGCGGTCATCCATCACGCCTCCACTAGTCAGCTATAGGTGAGGGAACGGCCGGTCGTTCCCTGAGCCTGTCGAAGGGAGTGCCCACTACGACAGGCTCAGCGACCGAACCTTAGTGAGCCATCGCGGCGAGCGCGTCAGGGTCGATGGTTGCGATGGAGCGGGTGTCCTGGAACATCCGCACGCCCTCGATGCCCTGTTCGCGACCGAAGCCGGAGTTCTTCATGCCTCCGAAGGGAGCACGAAGGTCCAGACGGGTTGCGCCGTGGTCGTTGATCCACACGTAGCCGCAGACCAGCTGCGATGCAACGCGGTGCGCAGAATCCGCTGACTCAGTCCACACCGAGCCACACAACCCGCTCCACGTGTCGTTGGCCATCCTGACTGCCTCTTCTTCGGTGTCGAAGGGGATGATCGGGATGACCGGTCCGAACTGTTCCTGGGTGACCACGCGGAGTGCGGGGTCGGCGTTGACGACCAGCGTGGCGCGCAGGTAGTTGCCACCCGCCATGTCGCCGCCGGGCAGAGTTCCGAACTCGCGAACGTCGGCGCCAGCATCCTTCGCTTCCTGGATGATGTCCTCAACGAAGGCCTTCTGCGCCGCCTGGTGCAGAGGACCCATCGTCGTGCCTTCATCCAGCCCGTAGCCGATGACAGCCTTCTCGAGTCGAGCGGTCAAACCGGCAACCAGCTCGTCGAGCCGGGAGCGGTGCACGTACACGCGCTTCGCGTTCATACAGATCTGACCGGTGGTGTCGAAAATGCCGGCGTAGAGGCGATCCAGGTGGGTGTCATCGAGGATCGCGTCTTCGAGGAACACCGCCGCGTCGTTTCCACCGAGCTCCAGCGAAACCCGAGTCAGGCTCTTCGATGCCATTTCCATGATCCGCTTGCCACCCGCGACCGAGCCGGTGAAGCACACCTTGTCGACATCGGTGATCAGCGCCGTCATGTTCCGGTCCTCACCGGTGATGATGTTGAGCACACCAGCTGGGAGCTTTTCAGCGATCCGTTGCACGACGCGGGTGATGGCCAACGGTGTCGTGGGCGGTGGCTTGACGATGGTGGTGTTTCCGGCCAGCAGCGCGTGCGGAAGGGCAGCGCCGAGGATGGCGATCGGCCAGTTGAACGGGACGATCAGGGTAGCGACCCCGAGAGATTGGTATGCGACCTCGGTCGAAACCGGGATATTTCCGGGGATGACCGGCAGGGTGTGACTCGAGTCCACCTGGTCGGCGACCATGAGAGCGAGGTTCCAGCGGATCTCGAACACCAGCGCGTCAATCCATGCTTCCATTCGAATCTTGCCGTTCTCCTGCGAGAGGATTGCGGCGTCTTCGTCGCGATCGTCGGCGATCCCTGCGATTGCCTCGGCCATGAGTGCTGCCCGCTCGACTGCGCTCATGGCGGACCATGCGGGGTATGCCGCCCTCGCGGCAGCAACCGCATCCGCGACATCAGCTGGCGTTGCTGACGCGGCTTCACCCACAATCACACCGGGCTTGCCCGGATCTGCAACGTGCAGAGTCTCGTCTGTGTGTCGCACTTCTCCTGCGATGTACAACCCTGTACGCACAGTCTCTTTCGTGTTCACTGTTTCTGACATCTGTTATGCCACCTCTTTCAATCTCACTACGTGGATCTTTGTTGTCGGGAAGGGCGTGAGGAAATCGGCTGGGAAGCCGGCCCTTGGCCTCATCCAAGCACCTATTTATATGAAAACGAATAGAAATTGCAAAGCTCAGGCCTACTGCTTTGCCGGTGGCGTGCCATGAGTGTGAAAACTCTCGATCGTTTTCATGCCCCACGCCTGACCCTTCTTGCGCTCTTCCTCGCTCCATTCCACAACGGGCTGGTCTGGATCGAGCAACAGCCGAGCCCCAGCATTTGCGAGCTCGATGCGGTTACCGCCCGGCTCCCACACGTAGAGGAAGAACGTCTGGTTAATCGTGTGCTTGTGCGGCCCCGATTCGATATAGATGCCGTTCTCAAGAAAAATATCGGCGGCCTTCAGGATGTCTTCCCGGGTGTCGGTCGCGAACGCAACGTGGTGCAGGCGGTTGCCGTACTTGGTCCAGTCGTCCGAATAGACCACGTCGTACGACTTCAGGCTGAAGTGGAACCACCACGCTGAGAACTTGCCAGAGTCAAGCCGAATTCGCTCAGACTCACGCATGCCCAACGTCGCAGCAAGGAACTCACCGTTAGCTTCGACATCCTTCGCCAGGTAGTTGATGTGGTCGAGGCGGCGTGCGTTAACTCCGCGACCGGGAAACGCGGAGGCCTGGTTCTTGAGCGCAGGCTTGTCTTCGTCGCCCGCGACGTAGCGCTCGGTTTCGTAGTACACGCCCATCGAATGGCCGTCTGGGTCCCGGAACATGTAGGTGGGGCCTGTGCCCACTTCACCGTCCACCCAGCCTTCGCCGAGTCCGGTCTTCTCAATCGCCGCCACCCGACGCTCGAGTGCTTCTTGAGAGGTAGCGCGGAAGGTTG
The DNA here is from genome assembly GCA_039924815.1 of Lacisediminihabitans sp. Lineage (GTDB taxonomy): Bacteria > Actinomycetota > Actinomycetes > Actinomycetales > Microbacteriaceae > Parafrigoribacterium_A. The sequence continues at coordinate 11,761 of JBDTAD010000419.1, read as the reverse complement.
TTCGGCCGACGCCCGCCTCAGGGGAGGCAGTGAGCTTGATCGAGTACAGCTGGTATTCATCCCACGTGCGCAGGTACACGGAGTCTCCGTGTTCGGCAACGACGCGCATCGCGAGAAGGTCACGGAAGAACCAGAGGCTCTTCTCCGGTGTTGGAGTCAGTAGTTCGATGCTGCCGATATGGGCAAGGTCGTACGCGGTGGATTCGGTCATTGTGCTGTCCTCTCTGACAGGTATTTCGTGGTTAGAGGCGGGGGCGCGGAAAGACCGTGCCGTCGAAGATCTTGCGAGCGGTACGCAGCGACGTCGAGCTGGCTCTCCAGGTGCCGCTGTCGTCCTGCCACGCCCGCGCGCGCGCGGGGAATGTGCCGGATGGATGCTCGATCGGATACGTTTCGGAGTCAGGGATGACCGCAAAATCGGCGCCAACGGCTCCCGGAATCGTCACGCCAGCGGCCACGGAGGCGGCCATCAGTACGCCGATCGATGTGTGCACGCGCGACGGGATAAACGCGCGAGTGCTGATAACGCCGCCGTGTCGCGCGGGAGTAAGAAGAAACATCTTCGGTACCGTCTGGGCTGACACATCACCCAGGCCCATGAGTGGGCCTGCGAGGAGCCTGATTCGCTCAATCGATTCGGTCAGATCCGCTCGCGCCTCAAGGTCCGTTGGTGACTCATCTCCAGCGACCCCAAACTCATCCGCGCGCATCAGCACAACCGGCATCCCGTTGTCGACCAGGGTCACCCGGTGTCCCGCGACCTCGTCAGTAACGTTCCCGGTCGGCAAAAGTGGTCGGCCACCGCCTGAGATCTCGAGTTCGATTGCGGCTGCGGTGCCCGGTACCCCGTCGATCGCGGTCTCTCCGTCGTAGTCCGGCAGCCCTTCGTTGATCGAGAAAACCGCTGTCGCGATGTCGCCGGTGTTCACCATGCGAATGCGTACCGTGGCTTCGGCGCCGGAAGCGTGGATGATTCCTCGCTCCAGCGCGAACGGGCCGATCCCCGCTAGGAGGTTGCCGCAGGTCTGCGCGTCGCTCACGATCGGTGCGTCGACGACGACCTGAAGGAACAGGTAGTCGATATCAATTCCCGGCTCGTTCGAGGCCGAAACCACTGCGACCTTGCTGGTGAGGGGGTGAGCGCCGCCGAGGCCGTCAATCTGCTTGGGGTCGGGGCTGCCCATGATCCGCAGCAGCAGATCGTTGCGCTCAGCTGCGTCGTCAGGCAGGTCGGAACTGACGAAGTAGGCACCTTTTGAAGTCCCACCTCGCATGAGCATGCAGTGGATGCCCGCGGTCGCGGTCATGGTGCCTCCTACTCCGCGAGAAACTCGGTCTCGGTTACGTAGTGCACGCCGAGGTCGGCGAGCACCGGACGCAGATTGTTGCGGTCCAGACTAAGGCCGCCCGCTTGGTAAGCAGCACGAGATTCAGCTTCTTTCGCGACCCGCGCATCGGACGCCGCGAGAGCTGTGGCGGCCTCGGCCCGTGGCACGCACATGACTCCGTCATCGTCCGCGATGATGATGTCACCCGCGCGCACGATCGTGCCGCCAACGGTGATCGGCACGTTCACCGAGCCCGCAGTCGCCTTCACAGTGCCCTGGGCGTTGACGGCCTCACACCAGACGGGGAATCCCATTGCGCGTAGATCGAGGACGTCGCGCACCGCGCCGGTCGTGATGAGCCCACGAACACCCCGGTGCTTCAGCGCGGTGGCGAAGAGTTCGCCGAACGAGCCGTCGAGGGCAGGAGACACGGTGGTTGCCACGAGGATGTCGCCCTCGTGGCATTGCTCCACGGCGGCGTGACTCATGAGGTTGTTGCCTGGCCAGTTGAGCACCGTCACAGCGGAGCCGGCGATGCGTGCCCCGTCCTGGATCGGTCTGACCGATGCTCCGACGAGTCCGCTGCGGCCCAGTGCCTCGTGCACGGTGGCAACTCCGTGCACACCGAGGGCCGCGATCGTCGCGGCATCCGCTCGCTCGATGTCGGTGACGACGAAGCCTGTACGGTTCACGGCGCTCATTCGAGCACGCTCGTGACCTGCGGGTAGTAACGCATGTATGCCTCACCCATCGTGTCGACCGGTAGCCCGAGATTCGGACCAGCGTTGCGCTTGACCTGAACCCCGCGGCGGATAGCGAGAGAGGTGTAATACTCCCACATATGCTTCTGGGCAGGCAGGCACTCCATCGCTTTCCGCTTCAGAGGAAACGCCTCTGTGATGTCAAGAAGCAGGTTTGGCTTAAAGTCGCACTGCTCAGGCTGGTGCGGCTCGAAGAAGAAGAGTGGTGGAGCCCCGATGATCTGTTCTTTCGTGGGCGACGAGCCGTCGGCATTGGTGACGCCGATGGCCTGGGCGAGTATCCGCGCCTGAACTGTCATGCGTGCGGCTGCGGGGTGGTCGCCGTTATAGGGGTCAACGAGCGGGTGGGTGAGCACGACGGTGGGCTGCACTCGGCGGAACACATCGACGAGCTTGTCGACAGTCTCCGTCGATTCAACGAGAGGGTAGTCTCCGGCGTCGAGAAACTCGATCTCCGCGCCGAGTGCGGATGCCGCAGCTGTGGCCTCGTCTCGGCGGACTGCCTTAATCTCGTCGAGCGACTTGCCCTGAAGCCACTGACTCGCTGACTCACCGCGTTCGCCGTAGGAGACACACACGACAACGGCACGCTCGCCACGCATCGTCGCTGCCGCGATGGCACCGCCTGCCCGCCAGACGAAGTCGCCCGCGTGCGCGCTAACGACCATAAGAGAAGGGGATGCTTGGGACAAAACGAACTCCTGTCGCTGCGGGCTCTAGCTAAGACGTGTACGGCAACTCTGAATCTGCATCGAGCAGTTCTGACCACCCGGTGGACTCAGCGAACCACAACCTAGCGCAATGGTCAAGATTATGGTTACAATTTTGTCAACCTGCTTTTCGGCGCATGGCCGCATGTGCGCATGATCGATCGCTGGACAACGACGTCGGAGGAACAAGAATGGCACGCAGTCTTCAGGATCTCTTGGATGAGACCCGCGATACGGTCGGAATGCTGCGTGACTCGCAGCTCGGTACCTACATTTACCCGGTTGTGCCCGCCGAGTTCACCAACTGGCGTCGCGAGCAGATCGCTTGGCGCGAAACGGCCGTTCTGTTTGACCAGACACACCATATGGTCAACTACTTCGTATCAGGACCGGATGCGCTGAAGCTTCTGAGCGACACGGGCGTCAACAGCTTCGCAAACTTCCCGGTGAACACCGCCAAGCAGTTCGTGCCTACGGCGTCCAACGGAGGGGTGATTGGCGACGGCATTCTGTTTCGTCTCGACGAGAACGACTACGTATTTGTTGGGCGTGCGCCCGTGGCTAACTGGCTGCAGTTCCAAGTGGAAACTGGAGGCTACAACGTGCAGACTCGCTACGACGATCGATCGAGTTCGCGGCCCTACGGTGCCGCGGTGCACAGGGAGTACTACCGGTTCCAGATTCAAGGGCCGAGCGCATGGCAGATTATTGAAAAGCTCAACGGTGGACCGTTCGAGAAAGTGCGCTTCTTCCACATGGGCGAAATGACCATCGCGGGCGAGCACGTGCGCACCCTACGCCACGGCATGGCGGGTGCGCCCGGGCTCGAGCTGTGGGGCCCATACGAGCAGCACGGTAAAATCCGCGACGCCATCCTCGAGGCTGGACGAGAGTTCGGCATGGAGCCTTGCGGATCGCGTGCGTACTCTTCGAACACGCTCGAGTCTGGCTGGATTCCTTCGCCGCTTCCCGCTATCTATTCGAGTGAAGGCGAGCGTTCCTACCGTGAATGGCTGCCGGCCGACAGCTACGAGGCGATCAATGCGCTCGCTGGTTCTTTCGTCTCAGACAACATTGACGATTACTATCTCAATCCGTGGGAGCTCGGCTACGGCTCCTTCGTGAAGTTCGACCACGAGTTCATCGGGCGCGACGCTCTTGAGAAGCTCGACCCAGCGACACAGCGCAAGAAGGTCACGCTGGCCTGGAACGACGAAGACCTCGCAAAGCTCTTGACGACTCCGATCGACCGGGATGGGCGCGGCTATCAGGTGTTCGATCTCCCGAACGCCAATTACGGTTCGTCAAACTACGACGCCGTCATTGACGCGACTGGAGACACTGTCGGGTTGTCCTTGTTCACGGGTGTTACCGCGAACGAGAAGCGAGGTCTCTCGCTTGCGACAGTTGACCCAGGCGTCCCGATCGGTGCCGAGGTTCGAGTGGTCTGGGGTGAGCCAGACGGTGGTTCCAAGAAGACCACCGTGCAGCCGCACGACCAACTCGAAGTTCGCGCCATCGTGAGTCCCGCGCCATACGCGGTCACCGCGCGAGCCGAATATCACGGAGGCTGGCGCTCCGGGGCGACATCCGTCTGATGTGAAGCTGCGCTAGGTCGGTTCGGTGGGTCCGAGCCGACCCGGTGTCAGTTGGTTTTGTCGCGCAGTGCGGGCGAGAGAGTTCAGCGGGTCTCACTCAGGCGATGTCGCGGAGTGCGGCGATCACGCTGCGCAGGTGCGTGCGGACCGAACGTTCCGCTGCCTCTGGATCACGCGCGACGATCGCGTCGATAATCGCCGTGTGTTCGCCGAGCGACACCTTTGCGCGCTGAGGCCGTGACGACAGTTTGAATTGGTGTCGCACGCTCTGCGCGTGGAGTCGCGCGAGCACAGACGATGCGGTGGCATGGCCGCTCAGCTCGCGGATGCGCAGGTCCAGCAGCCGGTTAAGTCCGGAGTATTCGACGAGATCCCCGTCCGCGACCGACTCGACCATTCGTGAACGAAGGTAGAGGAGATCTTCTGCCTGATCGGGCGTCAGTGATTCTGCGCTCTTGGCGGCGCAGAGGCCTTCGATGCCAATCCGCACCTCAAGGATCTCGATGGCTTCGTCGACCGAGATTGCCCGCACGCGCGAGCCCTTGTTTGGAAGCCTTTCTACTAGCCCCTCATTCTCCAGCGCGAGCAGCGCCGTGCGAATCGTCGCGCGGCTCGCCGAGAGCGTAGCGCTCAGGTCGGCTTCGATAAGCCTCTGGTTTGGGGCGTAGTCACCGCGGACGATCGCATCGCGCAAACGCTCGGTTGTAGACCTCTGTGGGGCTGCGACGAGCTGGGTGTTCGCCGCCTGAATGGTGATCGACATCGGGGCCTCCTTTGGGCAGGCCGCGCGCGATCCACGCTTGACTCAAGCCACTATTGTCTACAATACAGAAGGAGCCACCTCGATTGGGAGATCATAATGCGCGTTGCAGTTATCGGTCTCGGTGAGGCGGGAGCGATCTACTCCTCAGGTCTTGCGGAGCGTGGAGTCGAGGTTTCTGCGGCCGATCCCTTGGTCACAGTCGCTCCGGCGGGCGTGCGACACGCATCTGGAATTGCCGACGCGGTGAGCGGCGCTGAGCTGGTCCTCAGCCTCGTTGGAGCCAAGGCCGCCCGAGCCGTGTTGGAGGAGACTCTTCCCGCCATGGAAGCGTCGGCAATTTTCGCGGATATGAACACCGGCGGCCCCGACGAAAAGAAGGAGCTCGCCGCCGCCGCCGCCGCATCCGGTATCTCCTTCGTGGATGTCGCGATCCTCGCGCCCGTGCCACGCGCTGGTCTCGGCACACCGTTGCTGCTCAGCGGCTCTGGTGCATCTCGACTTCAGCTGCTGCTGTCTGAGCTGCAGATCCCCGCCACCGAGGTCGGTTCCGAGGCGGGAATTGCGGGTGGTCTCAAACTTCTTCGCAGCGTTTTCATGAAGGGCCTGGCCGCTCTCGTGTTCGAGAGTGTGGAGGCAGGGGCTGCCGCCGGTACCCGCGACTGGGTCATCGATCAGATCTCCTCGGAACTTGGTCCGAGCGGGCCGGCATTAGTCGAGCGACTGCTCACCGGTACCGTGCAGCACGCGGTGCGGCGCAAGGAGGAGATGCGCGATGCGCAGTCCTACCTCGAATCGATCGGCGTCGACCACGCAATGACGGATGCGACGCTGCACTGGCTGAGCGAGATCGCGGCACGCTGACCGGTGGTCGGGTAGCCGCGCTGTTCGGACTCGACTGTCAGCCCCACACGGCTTCCGCTACGGCCACCGTGGCTTCGATCTTTGCCCACTGCTCGTCCTCGGTGAGCACATTGCCCTCTTCGGTCGAAGCGAACCCGCACTGTGGACTGATCGCGAGCTGATCCAGGGGAACGACTTCCGCCGCCTCGTTGATACGACGTTTGAGGTCCTCCGGGTCTTCCGGTACGCCAGTCTTAGTCGTGATCAAACCGAGTTCGACTATCTGGTCACCAGCCGGGAGGAATCGCAGTGGCTCGAACCCTCCGGCACGCTCGTTGTCGTATTCAAGGAAGTAACCATCGAATCCGGTCTCGCCGAGCAGTTGTTCAGCGACCGGCTCATAGCCGCCGGAGGAGATCCAGGTGGAGCGGAAATTTCCGCGGCACACGTGCGTGGTGACGATGAGATCCTCTGGCTTGTCGCGCAGCGACGCGGTGATGAGCGACGCGTAGCGCTCCGCAAGGTGCTCAGTGCGCGGGCCCCGCTCCGCGGCCTTGGCGAGCTCAACGTCTGAGCAGAGGTAGGCCCAGGCGGTGTCGTCGAACTGCAGATAGCGACATCCGGCATCGTAGAACGCCTGAACGGCGGCCCGGTATGTTGCGGCCAGATCGTCGAAGAGATCGTCGTGCCCGGAGTATGGCGAAGGTCCGAAGGCGCTCTGTTCGAGCCGGAAGTCCAGCACGGTGGGAGCGGGGATGCTGAACTTGGGTGTTACGCCCGCCTCGTCCGCGACTGATTTAAGAAAACGGAAATGCTCGAGCGTGGGGTGGTCAGACGGGAACTCAACAGTGCCGTCGAGACGCAAACCGCGCGGGCGAGTTTGCACACCCTGGAATTGAATGCCGTGGTCGAGCTCAATGACACTGACACCATCGAGCATCTCGAAGAAGTCGAAGTGCCACCACGAACGGCGGAACTCGCCATCAGTGGCAAGGCGGAGCCCAGCCTGCGCTTCGCGCGCTACCAGAGTGCGGATGGCCGCGTCTTCCACTCGTGCGAGCTCAGCCACATCGATCTCGCGCGCAGCGAGACGAGCGCGCGCCGTGGCGACAGAAGCGGGACGGAGGAAGCTACCGACAATATCCGCGCGGTAGGGAGGGTTCACTGACATGTCCAACACAGTACGCGCGCTCCCGAACTTGCGGTGGTCACGTTTCGCGACGTTACAGACCCGACCCTTCTGCGGCGAGCCAGGGCGAAGAGTGCCTAGAAGACGTCGGGGCTGGGGGCGCTTGCGTGCCGCACTGAGACATCCGCGTGACGGTCGAATCGGTACCCGACGCCGCGCACCGTGCGCACGATGTCTTCGTAGGCACCGAGCTTCGCGCGCAGGCGGCGAACGTGAACATCGATCGTTCGTTCGTTCGGAGCATCGTCGTCGCCGGCTGACCAGAGCGATGCGATCAATTCGGCGCGCTCGATCGTGTTGCCCTCGCGAAGAACGAGGTACTGCAGCAATTCGAACTCTTTGTAGGTGAGGGCGGCCGTCTCGTCGTCCAGGATGAGGCGTTTGCGCGAGAGATCAACCACGACACCGGCTCGGTGCGGCTCGTCGTCTGGCTCCGTTTGCTCGCGGTGCTTCGCGAGGGCCGAAGGGTCTTGCAGTGCGAGGCGCACCACATCCACGTCGCGGCCCCCCGCACCCCGAGGGGCTAGGGCGACAGCCGCGTACGTTTCTGCCGACGGAACGAGTTCGGTGGTGAGCTTCTTGAGTGCCTCGACCAGATGGCCGAGGTCGATGCCGGCGGATGCGGCCTTCAACTCGTCGACACCCACGTAGAGCACGAAGCCGCGCGGCTCGGTGCCCGATGGCACGGCGCGAAGCCTCGGTGCAGCGGTGGGTTCAGTAGGAGCTACCGGCGTGACTGTGTGGCCGGTAGGCGCCTTAGTCGCTGTGAGGTGGTGGGCGACCGCAGCGTGATCTGCGGCTGGCTGGCGGATGAGTTCGGTGGTTGCGAGAGACATCAATGTATTCCTTGTGAGGGGTGAAGGGCCTCTAATGATGAGGGTGTGATCCTTCGGGTACTTCGGGTCGTGCTGATACGGATGCCGTTCGCTATGAGGAGCGACGTCCGGGAGTAGCTACCGCGTAAGCGAGTAGAGACTCGACAAGGATTTGCCTGCTAGGCACACATTCGACAACAGACGACTGCACTGCGCGGCATCATCATGCCGGCATTCCCACAATCCTCAAGAGAGGTTAGGGAGCGCAAATCGATAGTCATACCCTAACTATCGGGCAGTGTGACGCTCGATGTCAAGTCACCGGGTTGTAAAACCGTACTCTTCGAGTGGTCTATTCGACCGTGCCATAGAGGCGATCGCCCGCGTCGCCGAGGCCCGGGACGATGTAACCGAGCTCGTTCAGACGCTCGTCGAGGGCGCCGAGAACAATCGTTACATCCCGGCCGGCCGTGGCCTTCTCCACAGCGGCAAGCCCCTCGGGAGCGCCGATCAGGCAGATCGCGGTCACATCGACAGCGCCCCTGGCAAGGAGATACTCGATCGCGGCAATGAGCGAACCACCGGTGGCAAGCATCGGGTCCAGGACGAAGCACTGGCGGTTGGAGAGGTCCTCCGGCAGTCGTTCTGCGTAGATGGTCGGCTGCAGCGTGGTCTCATTGCGCACCATGCCAAGGAAGCCGACCTCAGCGGTTGGAACGAGCTTGACCATGCCCTCCAGCATCCCGAGTCCAGCCCGAAGAATGGGCACGACGAGCGGGCGAGGCTGGCTGATGGCGAGGCCTTTGGCCGTGGCAACCGGGGTTTCTACCGTTACCGGCTCGACGCGCACGTTGCGCGTGGCCTCGTAGGCGAGCAGGGTAACAAGTTCTTCTGCGAGGGATCGAAACGTCGGGGATGACGTGGTCTTGTCGCGCAGAACCGTGAGCTTGTGAGTGATGAGCGGATGGTCGGCAACGTGAACTCGCATAGGCTCAATCTACTTCAGGAGGTGCCATGACCGGTTACAGGGATCAGCAGTACGGCACGTGGATGTTGGCGGCACTAGCTGATGCCCGCATTGCGGTGAACACGGGAGATGTTCCCGTCGCTGCGGTCGTACTTGACGCTGCGGGGCACCCGATCGGCCACGGCCGGAACGAGCGCGAGAAGTCCGGAGACCCGACGGCTCATGCGGAGATCTTGGCGATTCGTGAAGCTGCCCAGGCGACGGGGGAATGGCGCCTGGAGAACACGACCCTGGTGGTGACGCTGGAGCCGTGCAGCATGTGTGCTGGTGCGATTCTGGCCGCACGGATTCCGAGAGTTGTTTTTGGTGCGTGGGACGAGAAGGCTGGTGCCGCTGGCAGCGTCAACGACCTGCTGCGTGATCGGCGCCTGCCGCACAAGGTCGAGGTGGTTGCGGGCATCGAAGCGGATGCCTGCGCGCTGGTGCTGCGGGAGTTCTTCGAGGCGCGGCGGTAGGGCGCTGCGTTCCCTGAGCTTGTCGAAGGGCGGCGTTTCGACAAACTCAGCGACCGATGCAGCGGTCAGTCCGAGGCCCTGATGATGATCGCTTCGGTGTTGACGCCGCCATCCGGAGGGGTCACGTACACGTCCGGTTCGATGAAGATGACGCGGGCGATGGGGACTGCCTCGCGGATTCTGGCCTCGAGCGCGTTGATCGCGGCAGCGACATCCGCGAGTCTCGTCTTGCTAGCGAAAGCGACCTTGGCACCCACGAGAAGCTCATCAGGGCCGAGGTAGAGGGTGCGCAGGTGAATGAGTGCTTCGACGCTCGCCTCGGCGTTGATCGCGTCGCGGATGAGCACGACATCCGCTGGGTTCGCGCCCTCACCGACCAGCAAACTTTTCGTTTCGATCCCGAGAATGACCGCCACCAGAACGAGCAATGCGCCAATGCAGAGTGTTCCGATCGCGTCGAAGACGCTGTTGCCAGTGATGACGGTGAGGCCGACACCGAGGAACGCGAAGACCAGACCGGTGAGTGCTGCGATGTCTTCGAGCAGCACAACGGGCAGTTCCGGTGCCTTGGAATGGCGAATGAAGCTCAGCCAGGAGTCTTTACCTCGAACCTGGTTCGCTTCTCTCATCGCCGTTCGCAGCGAGAATCCTTCAAGCACCATCGCGATCACCAGCACGAGCACCGGAAGCCAGGCGTTCTCGAGCGTATGCGGATGCTGCAGCTTGTTAATTCCCTCGTAGATCGAGAAGACGCCACCGACGCTGAACAGGATGATGGACACCACAAAGGCGTACACGTAGCGCTCGCGGCCGTAGCCGAACGGATGCTCGCTGTCGGCTGCCTTGCGGGAGGCCGCACCGCCGCGAAGCAGTAAGAGTTGGTTGCCGGTATCGGCGAGGGAATGCACACCCTCAGCGAGCATCGATGCGGAACCAGAGAAAAACCACGCAATGAACTTGGTTATCGCGATTCCGAGGTTCGCGAGCAGGGCCGCAAAGATTGCCTTGTTCCCGCCAGAAGTGCTCATGAATCAATCCTAGGATGCTTGTTCCAAGACGTCCTCAGTTCGCCTGTGCACAGCAATACGGGCAGGATGAGACGATGCACACCAGATTGCCAGCAATCTCTATCCTCGGCGCAGGCTCCATGGGAGGCGCGATTCTCAGCGGCCTTCTCCATCCCGACGTGGATGTCGAAGGCAGCATCCGAGTCACCAACCGCACCGAAGCGAAGGCAGCTTTGTTGCGCTCGGATCATGTTCTTAGCTATGCAACGGAGAACAACCCAGCGGCGAATCTTGCCGCCGTCGAGGGCGCACGTGTCGTGCTCGTGGCCGTCAAGCCGCAGATGGTGCCCGATCTCTTGCGCGAAATCGGAAGCGCTCTTGAGCCGGGCACTGTCGTGGTCAGCGTGGCAGCGGGCGTGACCATCGAAACCTTCGAGTCACTGCTTCCGACGTCTGTCTCCGTCTTGCGGGCCATGCCAAACACGCCCTCGATCGTGGGAAAGGGAGTGACCGGGCTGAGCGCGGGAACCCGCTCCAGCCCAGAGGATCTGGCTCTGGCATCCGCCCTGTTCGGCACTGTTGGCGAGGTGATCGTTATTCCTGAGTCGCAGATTGATGCACTCAGCACCGTTTCGGGCTCCGGTCCCGCGTACGTTTTCTACTTCATCGAAGAGCTCACCCGCACCGCCATCGATCTGGGGTTCACCCCGCAGCAGGCCGCAACGATGGTGAACGGAACCTTTGCGGGTGCTGCAGAGCTTCTCGTGTCATCCGGTCGCACCCCGCAGGATTTGCGCAAGCAGGTCACCAGCCCGAAGGGCACGACCGAGCGGGCAATCTCCGAGTTGGAGCACGGCGACCTGAAGGGCTTGTTTGATCGGGCGATCGCTGCTGCTCTCGCCCGCGCAAAGGAACTCGCTGCAGGCTGATCCACCTCGGTTCCCCTGGATGGTGCCCGACTGTCACTGTTGCGCAGCTGGGATAGTCGGGTAGCCGGTTTGGGGCACGGCGGTGCCCAAGGTGAATGCGATCGATTGCGCGCGATCTCGGGCCGGCATCTTCGCGAACAGAGCGTTGACATGGGACTTGACGGTCGCGACGGAGACGAAGAGGTGGTCAGCGATCTCCTTGTTTGATTGGCCGCGAGCGACAAGGGACAGAACCTCCGATTCTCGTGCCGAAAGAGACGGATAACGCTCACGGAGTCGTTGCGGGGTGAGTATCCGTTCCATAGCGATACGGATGCGTTCGAGTTCTGCGGTGTGCTC
>JBDTAD010000418.1:0-3073 GCA_039924815.1 Lacisediminihabitans sp. | reverse complement strand
CTGGTCTGATCGCTGCTCACTCATCTGGCCAGCGTATCCGCTGCGTTAGCCTGTGAAAAACGCATTCGCACATCCGAGTGCGCGATCGGCAGCGGAAAGTGACGAGCATGGGCGACGACAACTCGAGTGAACACCTCGAGGAGGCGCCAGCCAGCGCCCCGATCGACTCCCTCACGATCACCTTCGTGCCCGGCGTGACCCTCACCAAGTGGACGCGCGCCTGGGCGGAACGGAACACGGATGTGCCACTCACGGTTGCCGAAGTCTCCGAAAGTGAGCAGGCGGCCGCCTTGCACGACGGCACCGCTCAGCTTGCCTTCGTGCGACTGCCGCTCGACGATGACGGGCTGAACGTCATCCCTCTCTACCGCGAGGTCGCCGTCGCCTTTGCTTCGAAGGACCACGCCATCGCGGCTGCCGATTCCCTCACCCTGGCTGATCTGCAGGGCGAGTCGGTGAGGACCGGATCGAGCTTTGGACGCGCCGACTTCGACCTGATTGCTGCTGGGGTTGGCATCCTAATCGTTCCGCACTCGATCGCTCGGCGGCAGAACCGCAAAGATCTCGTCGCGCGTCCAGTGACGGATGCCGCGGAGACCCAGATTGCCGTGGCCTGGCGCGCAGGCGAGCAGTCTGATCTTGTGGCCTCCCGTATCGAGGAGTTCATCGGTATCGTGCGCGGCCGCACCGCTCGCAGCTCCCGCTCGCAGGCCGTAGACGAGGCACCCCCGCCCAAGCGCACTGCCGCGGCGAAGGCCGCGGCCAAAGCGGCAGCCGCTGCCAAGGCGGGCACGAAGTCCGGTTCGGCCTCTGGTGGGGGCCAATCGAAGCGGCCGACCCCAGCGCGCGGAGCATCCTTCGCCCAACAGCGCAAGAACGACGCCGCCCGCAAGAAGCATCGCGGCCGCTAGCCTCCGCTGCCACGTGCATCCAGTCCGATCGTTGGCTGCTTTCGCCCAAAAACTCGAGTTTTAGGGCGGAAATAGCCAACAATCGAGCCGTCCACGGTCGGAAACCTCGTGGCGACCCCCGCTCCGATACAGTTGCTCAAACCCCAATGTGGAGGCGAAGTGAGTGCGGATCCCCCCGTCACCCGGCGGCACTACGCGTTGGACCCGCTCCCGAAGGCGTTGAAGTCACTGCCACCGAAGGATCGCGGTCGCGGCCTCGCCTTCGCCTATGTGCTCGCGGGTTTGCTCGGCTCAGCCGCCTCGATCTCGCTGTTTCTCAGCTTCGTGACGGATGCCTTGCACTTTGAGTGCGAGTCGGCGCCCGGAATCGCCGTGGGCTACGTCTGCCCTGCAGGGCTGCCATTCTTCCCCTTCGGCGCGACTGTCCTCGGTGCCTACGCGGGTGTCGTGATCGTCGCCTCGCTGCTTCTCGCGTCACCGGTTCGACGTTCGCGGCTGCGACGCATCCGGGCACAGTTGCTCGCGGTAATCGCCCTGCTTCCGAACGCGATCTTCGCCTACGCGATCGGCTTTGTGCAGCCCAGCGAGAGGGAATGGAGCGACTACCTGCTGCTACCGATGGTTCTGCTGGGCACTGCGGTGCTCGCCATACTCTTTGCTGCGGTCGTGCCGATGCGACCGGTGCTGTGGAGCTGCGTGTTACTGGCGATCGCACTCTGCATCGTGGCCGCAGCCATTCAGCCGGGATTGATCCCGAATGTGTCGGTGACCTTCGGCATCCTCGTGGCCGTGCTGATTCTCGACTACCGGCGCTCGCTCATCAAATAGCGCGCTGGAGCTATGAGGAGCGCGAAGCGATCCCGCGACGCCAGCGCCGACTGAGCCTGCGAAGTCGGTTCACCGGTCACCGGCCACCGGTCAGGTCAGTCGCCGACTACAGGCCCGAAGAGCGCGGGCAGAGTTCCGCGGTGTACGCTGCGCAGCTCGTCGATCGGCAAAGTGAAGTAGTCCTGAATCTCGAGGGCTCCGGCGCCAGCCTCGGCAGAGGCATCCGTCACTCCGATGCGCAGTACCGGGTAGCGGCGCCCCTCGCAGAGACCCACGAACCGAACGTCATCCTCGCGGGGAACGCTCACGAGCACGCGCCCCGTGGACTCGCTGAACAGCGCCGTGGTCGCATCGACGCCGTCGCGCTGCATGATCTCGCTGATCCAGACGCGCGCACCAACGCCGAAGCGCAGCACGGCCTCGGCGAGAGCCTGCATGAGCCCGCCGTCGCTGAGGTCGTGGGCGGAGGCGATGATGCTCTGGCCGCCACCGGCGTGAATGAGCGCGGCGAGTGCTTTCTCGGCCTCGAAGTCGACCAGGGGCGGATGTCCGCCCAGGTGATCGTGCAGAACTCCGGCCCAGGCCGACCCATCCAGCTCTTCGCGGGTGATGCCGAGCAGGTAGATGTTGTTGCCCTCGTCTTGCCAACCGCTCGGGATGCGCTTGGCGACGTCATCGATCACGCCGAGCACTGCCGCCACCGGGGTCGGGTGAATCGGCTGGTCGCCGGTCTGGTTGTAGAAGCTCACGTTGCCGCCGGTGACGGGAATCTCCAGCTCCAGGCATCCGTCTGACATGCCTTCGACGGCTTCGCTGAACTGCCACATCACCTCGGGGTTCTCAGGTGAACCGAAGTTCAGGCAGTCACTGACGGCGACTGGAACTGCCCCGGTAACAGCCACGTTGCGGTATGCCTCCGCGAGGGCAAGCTTCGCTCCCTGGCGCGGGTCGAGCTGGCAGTAGCGGCCGTTGGCATCCGACGCGATTGCGAAGCCGAGTCCACTCTCTTCGTCGACGCGGATCATGCCGCCGTCATCCGGAAAACTCAGAGCGGTATTACCGCCGACATAGCGGTCGTACTGGTTGGTCACCCAGTCTTTGGAAGCGAGGTTGGGGCTGCCGAGCAGGGCAACGGCCTGTTCGCGAAGTTCCTCCGGCGAGGTGGCCTTCGGGAGTCTGGATGCCGAATCGGCCTGCAGAGCGTCGATCCAACTCGGGTAGGCAACGGGCCGGTCGTAGACGGGCCCGTCGACGGCGACCGTGCGCGGCTCGACGTTGACGATCTCTTCGCCATGCCAGTTGATGATGAGTCGACCGGTATCTGTGACCTCGCC
>JBDTAD010000417.1:0-10567 GCA_039924815.1 Lacisediminihabitans sp. | reverse complement strand
GTGTGCTCCCGTTCGAGGTGTCGCAGGTGTAACCAGGTTGCGCGCCCTTTGGCACGACGTGCGGAGCTGGCTACGAAGGACAGAGCGAGCACGAGGCCGACGGTAATGCCCGCGCCAGAAGATGGGTCGATGACGAATCCGGCCGCACTGGCGAGCACCCCGGCGATCGGCCATGCCCAGCGTGTCCACTGCGGCTTGAGGGCGTCTCCTAGGACGATCACGATGCTCCCCACCATCGGCTGGATCGCGACCGCATAAGTGGGCACAGCTGTTGCGGCGGATGCGATGAGCATGATCGCGAGAAAGAGAATGTCCACCCACTCGGGCACTCTGTCCGACACGAGCGCGCGCACTATCCAGAACAACGCCCCAGCGCACGCTACCGCTACGACCAAGGCGCGGTCAGGTCCCCCGGCTACTTCCCAGCCGATGGTCAGAGCGGCCACAACCGCGACAGTCGCCAATGCAAGCTGCAACTGAGTATTGGGGTGTCTCACAACTCCCATAATGCCCGTTCCACCGGACGGAGTGCCGCTTCATTCGAACGCAAACAGATCAATCCACCCTGGGGTGGAACGTTGCTCTTTCCCACCCGTGGGTGGTGGGAGTCGCGCTCGTGAGCGGCGAGCCTAACGTCATGACTATCACTGACTGGAGCACCGATATCGCGCTCCTCGCCCTTGTATTTCTTCAACTCCGCGCCCGGAAGCTCGGAGTTGTGCAACTCCTGCTGCCGCTGGTGCTCGTCGCTCTCGCAGTATGGAACTACTTCGTAAGTTGGCCTACGACCGCGAACGGTCTGCTCTTGATCGTGGGCACGACCACCATCGGAGTGATTCTCGGTTGCCTGGCCGGCGCCCTTACTCGTGTATGGACCAAGCGCGGTGTGGTGGTTGCACAAGCAACGGCGCTGGCCGCCGCGGCGTGGATTCTTGGCATGGGCGCGCGCCTCGTCTTCCAGATTTGGGCCAATTCCGCACCGGGGTTGACGCAGCTCATTGCCATCAGTACGCACCACAGAATTGAATCGTCGGCGTGGGTCGACGCCATCCTGCTTATGGCCGTGGGTCAGGTTGTCGCACGAACCGTTCTTCTGTACGTGCGTGGAAGACGGGTTCGGCACCTGCTTGCGGTCACTGCATGGGAACCGTCTGCAGCCCTAGCTAACAACGACTAGGCCTGCAGGCTGGCGAACTTCTCGATGTCCGCCGAGTTGCCGCTGACAATGATCAGGTCGCGGTTGGAGACCACCGTCTCCGGTGTGGCATAGGTGAATTCTTTACCGGGAGACTTCACGCCCACGACCGTGATCCTGTATTTCTTACGCACCCCTGCCGCGGCGAGCGTGACATCGCGGATCAACTTAGGCGGATACATCTTGACGATCGCGAAGTCGTCGTCGAACTCGATGAAGTCGATCATGCGGCCGGAGACCAAGTGGGCGACGCGTTCGCCTGCCTCTGCCTCCGGGTAGATCACGTGATTCGCGCCAATGCGCGCGAGGATCTTGCCGTGCGACTGGCTAATGGCCTTTGCCCAGATCTGCGGTATTTTGAGGTCCACCAGGTTGGCCGTGATGAGCACGCTCGCCTCGATGGACGAGCCGACTGCGACGACGGCTACGGAGAAGTCCTGAGCTCCGATCTGACGGAGCGATTCGATGCTGCGGGCATCCGCCTGCACCGCATGGGTCACGCGCTCTGACCACTTCTGCACGAGGTCTGCGCTCTCGTCGATAGCGAGCACCTCGCGGTCGAGCCGTGCCAGCTGGCCGGCGGCACCTGCACCGAAACGGCCGAGCCCGATGATCAGAACGGGAGCGTTGTGGGGAATGCGATCAACCAACGATAGGCCTCTCTTCTGCATTGCGGAACAGCTGGGGACGCTGGCTGGCTGCCAGTGCGGCGGCGAGGGTCACTGTACCAACGCGACCTGCCCACATGGTCGCGGCGAGGATGTATTTGCCGGAATCCGGCAGGTCGGCGGTGAGCCCGGTACTCAGACCACAGGTGGCGAATGCAGAGATCACGTCAAACAGCACGTGCTGCAGGGGGGCCTTGGAGACTTCCATGATGGCGATGGATGAGGCAGCGACGATGGTCGCGCCCCACAGCACGACGCTGACCGACAGGCGCAGAACATCCGTGGGGATGCGGCGTCCGAACGCCTGCATGTCTTTGTTGCCTTTGGCCTCGGCGACGGCGGCAAGGAAGAGCACGGCGAGCGTGGTCACCTTAATACCTCCCGCAGTGGAAGCAGAGCCACCACCCACGAACATCAGCATGTCCATCACCAAGAGGCTCGCGCCGTGCATGTCGCCCACGTTGACGTTCGCAAAACCACCAGACCGGGTCATGATCGAGAGGAACCCCGCCGTCATTGGTCGGTCTATCGGTTCCTGTGCGCCGAGGGTCGCGGGGTTATTCCACTCCAACGCGTAGAGAGCTACCGCACCGAGAATGATCAGGATGAGCGTGGTGACGAGAGTGAGCTTTACGTGAATCGACAGGCGGCCGGGCCTGCGAACGCGTCTGGCCAGCGCGAAGATCACGGGGAAGCCGAGGCTGCCAACAAAGACTCCGAGGGCGATGGTGCCGAGCATCCACGGGTCTGTGGCGAAGGGTGCGAGCCCCGCAGTGTGTGGCACGAAGCCGGTGTTAGTGAAGGCGGACGTGGCGAAATAAAATCCCTCCCATACTGCCTGCCACGGGTTTGATCCGGCAAGCAACAATCGCGGGATGATCAGCGCGGTAAGTACCAGCTCGATAGCAAGAACGCTGATTGCGACGGTGGCAAGTAGTCCGCCGATCTCACCGAGGCGAATCGCCTGCGACTCTGACACCGGGCCAACATGGATGCGGCTCGCGTTGGTATCGCTCGCCGCCATGAGACGGGCACGCAGTCCCAATCTGCGCGAGACCACGAAGCCGAGCATGCTGGCCAGTGTCATCACGCCGATTCCGCCCACCTGAAGGCCGATCAGTATGACCACGTTGCCGAAGGTCGACCAGTGGGTCGCCATGTTGACGGTGTTCAACCCGGTGACACAAATCGAGGAGACAGCCGTGAAGAGAGCGTCGGCGAGCGGGGTCGCAGTGCGTGAAGCCGTAGCGATCGGCAGGGACAACAGCGCGGTAAAGACCAGGATCAGCGTCGTGAAGATCACGATCGCGAATCGCGCGGGCGATGATGCCGCAAACAAGTCGACCAGGTCGCGAACGCGAGCGAGCGGAGTGCCTCGGGCGACGCGCTTGGCACGCATGGCTCCCCCTTGCTCTCCCATAGTCACTGCGTCTTTGCGGCAGCTTGTCATGGTACTCCAGCGGGACGGACAGGTAGCCTGTTGTCATGGCCGACATTTTTGACGTGATAGCGGATGCGACGAGGCGAGATCTTCTGCAGGTGCTTCTCGAGCGTCGTGTCGCTGCAAATTCCGAGCCCGGTGAGGGTACCTCGGGCGAGATCAGTGTCGGCGAGATCGTCGACAGGCTCGGGCTCAGCCAGCCCACCGTCTCCAAGCACCTCAAGGTGCTGCGTGACCATGGTCTGGTGCAGGTTCGCGAAGAGGGACAACACCGCTACTACGCGCTCGACTCCGTTCCTCTCGAACAGTTGGAGGACTGGGTCATTCCGTTCCTTAGTTCAGACTTTGGCGCGGATGTCGATGGTGCGACGGTGTTCTCTGCGTGGTCGGGCGTGCAGGTGCCTGCCCCGTTGCGGCGCGCTGCCGACACCCTGCAACATCCGTCAGACGCGGGTACGGCAGTGGGGCGGAGGGCCGCAGAAGCCTCATTCCAAACCATTAATGCTCTGCACGATGCGTCGCAGGGAGTCGAGCGCCGGGTGATCGACCCGATTAAGAAGAAGCTGGGTAAAAGGGAGGACAAGTAGCGTTATCGGTTGCGGTCGAGGCTCTTTCGGCATGGCGTCTATTGCACATCAGTCACATCTGCCCCTAAAGTGACAATTCAGCACTCTAGTAACAGCACGTGAGTGCTCGAGGTTCTGCAGCTGTGCAGAACGTTGGGGGCAATGATCAATGGCGCGCGATCTTTCTGAAGTGCGATTTCTCACGATTGCTGAGGTCGCTGACATGATGCGGGTGTCAAAAATGACCGTGTACCGGCTCGTTCACTCCGGTGAATTGCCGGCCATCCGCTTCGGTCGTTCCTTTCGCGTGCCGGAATCGGCGGTCGAAGCGGCCATCGATTCCCACATCTCCGACGTCGGCTAAGACCAGCTTCACTTCGCGCGGAATTCAGACGAAGCGAACGGTCGCCTGCAGTCTGGTACGGATGTCGAACAGTTCGTTGCCGCCAATCGGTGGGTCCTCGGGAAGTCCACTGCGCATCAACTCCGGCAGTCCGGACTGCTGAACTAGCACTGAGGGAATGCCCTTCACGCGGCCGAGCGGGGTGCGCCACTCTTCGGTGGCATCATCCGGCACCACGATCACGAGAGCGGTGAAGCGAACTCGAGCCGGCTTCTCAACGGACTTTGCCCGCACCGCGAGTGAGCGAAACGGTTGCTCGCCCTCGATACCCTCGCCGATCAGTTCGCTCTTGCGCACGCGCACCGGCGCGCCCCAGTCTTCCGACTGCACTGCGAACAGCCCCGCGGGACCGAGAACAATGTGGTCAAGCTTGTCCGCGCTCGTGCGCACGTCGTGCCACACGGTGTACGCAATGCCGAGGGCTGCGAGCGCGCGGGCCGAGGCCTCTTCGGCGAGTGCGTCTGCGAGCAGGTGACGGATCGCACGTGGCGCCGAGCGCACGAGCGCCGCGTCGTACGGATCATCCAGTGGTGCTCCGAGCCCAACCCACTCCCGGATTGACACGAGGTAGCGCTCGCGATTCCAGCCGCCCGGATGCCCGTACGAGCGCGCGGACGGACGGGAGTCTCTGAACTGTCGCGCTGGTCTGGCTTCCCACGCGGTGTCACTCGGTGATGCTGATGCCGGTCGGGATGCTGTGGTTCGGCTGGGTTCCGGGCGCCCGCGATCGTAGATAGCCCGGCTTGCCGGGGTTCCCACGCGCTCCCAGGCGCGCTGCACGGCAGTGAACTCTGCCTCGGAGCCGCCGGTGTCTGGGTGGGCTGCGCGCAGCATCCGCCGGTACGCACGTCGCAGCTCATCGGTGCTCACCGAGGGGCTCACGCCGAGCACCTCATACGGTGTCGCCGCAAGGGGGCTGTCTGTCATGCGGTCACTTTCGGGTCGAAGGAACAGTATCGAGGGTACTGGGCTGCCGCTTGGATGCGGGTGGGAACGCCCAGAGGCTCACCGAGGATGACAGAGTATTGCCATGAGTTTTAACGATGGGGCGAACATCGGTTCGGGCAAGACCAGCAGACGCGGTCGCACCGGCGTCGCACTGGGCGGTGGTGGCGCACTGGTGGTCATCGGGCTGTTCCTGCTGTCGCAATTCTTAGGCGTTGATCTGACCGGGCTCGCTGGTGGCGCCGGAGACTCCGGTAACAGCGCCTCTCAGGAGCTGGACCAGTGCAAGACCGGAGCGGATGCGAACGCCAACGTCGACTGCCTCGTCAAGGGGACATCCGCCGCTCTTGACGTGTACTGGGTCGACGAGTACCCCGTACTGAAGGCGGGCTCGTACCACTCGCCTGCCGGGGGCGTGCAACTCTTCTCCGATTCGACGAGCACTGGATGCGGCACCGCCTCGAGCGCGGTCGGACCTTTCTATTGCCCAGCGGATCAGAACATTTATCTTGACACCGCGTTCTTCACGGAGTTGCACGACCGGTTCGGTGCGTCAGCGGGCTCGCTCGCGCAGATGTACGTCATCGCGCACGAGTGGGGACACCACATCCAAAACCTTGACGGCGTTATCTCGCGAGCCAACGACGGTGACACCGGTCCCGGGTCAAACTCGGTTCGGCTTGAGTTGCAGGCCGACTGCTACGCGGGGGCCTGGGCCGGGTCAGCGTCCACCGTAACCGACGAGGGTGGCGTGCCATTTCTGAAGCCCGTCACAGAGACACAGATCAAGGATGCGCTGAGCGCTGCATCCGCTGTGGGCGACGATCGTATCCAGGGTGCGAGCGGGCAGGTGCGACCGGAAACGTGGACTCACGGCTCAAGTACCCAACGGCAGAAATGGTTTCTTGCCGGGCTCTACCGCGGTGCGACCTCCTGTGACACGTTTGCGGCAAGCATTGGTGTGCTGTAGCTATTTGCTGCGTGAACCGCGCCTGATGTAACCCCAGAGCGCGGTGACGACGAACAGTACAATTCCGATGATCGCGAGCCAGAACAGGCCTTTGATGACGAAACCGAGAATTCCGAGGACAAGCCAGATAATCAGCAGAACGATTACGAGTGTCAACATCGCTCAAGTTTACGCGTTCAAGTAGTGATCGATCAGGTAATTCGCAATCGACATCGAGGACGTCGCCGCTGGTGATGGCGCATTGCGCACCACGGTGACAGGTCCGATCTGGTCGACCGCGAAGTCGTCGAGCAGGGCTCCGTCGCGGCCCCACGCCTGGGCACGTACGCCAGCCGCAGTCTTCGCGGCCAGGTCGGACATCCGCAGCTCCGGGAGGAATCTGCGTGCCTTGCGGTAATACAGGGGCTTCAGCAGCGACCCGCTGATCTCGTTCACGCCCATGCGCCAGTGCTGCTTGGCGAGGGCTGCGGCACCGGGCCAGCGCAGCGACTCCCAGGTGTCCCGTGGTGAGATCGACAGCCAGCGATAGCCCTCGCGGGCGAGCGCAGGCACGGCATTGGGGCCGACGAGCACATCGTCGTAGACGCCCCGCGTGAAGTGGACTCCGAGGAACGGGAATCGTGGGTCTGGCACCGGGTAGATGAGCCCGCGCACCAGGGTGTTGCGTTCCGGCGCCAGCTGCCAGTATTCACCGCGAAAAGGAAGGATTTTGGGCGAGGGGTCTGCCCCAACCAGGCGCGCGAGGAGGTCAGACTGCAGCCCACCGCAGATGATGACCTGGTCGAAGTCCTGCTCGCTCAGCTCGGTCCCAATCCGCACAACGGCTCCATCGATGTGGATGCGGATGACCTCGTGGTCGAGCTGGATCGTTCCGCCCGCGGCACGAACATCCTGCGCCATCGCTTCGGTGATCGCCGAGTAGTCGACCACGGCGGTGTGCGGGGAGTAGACGGCGGCAACTCCCGCCACATGCGGTTCGATCTCTTTCATCCGGCCCGGGTCATCAATTCTCTGCAGGTCGGGGACGCCGTTCTCGGTAGACCGTCGCTCGATCTCGGCCAGAGCCTGAAGTTCAGATTCGTCGACGGCGACCACGAGCTTGCCCAACTCGCGAAAGGGCAGGCCCTTCTCTCTGCAGTAGTCCCGGATGGCGACTCGGCCCGCGCTGCACAATTGAGACTTGAGCGACCCGGGCGTGTAATACACGCCTGCGTGGACGACCCCGGAGTTGTGTCCCGTCTGGTGCTTGGCCAGGCGGTGTTCTTTCTCGAACACGGTCACATCACCCGCATAGCGTTTAGTTAGCTCTCGCGCCAACGCGATTCCAACAATGCCTCCGCCGATGATCGCTATCCGTTTAGCCATGTCGCGCGCATTCGCTGGCTGCGATGGCGCTGCGAAGTACGCGCTTCTGCGGACGTGCCGTCATCAGAGCCTTCTCATCGCTGCGGTAGAGCATCATTGACCAAGACCAGCTTCGCATGCCACGCTGCCGCATCAGCGTTCGAGAAAAGAGAATTTCCACGTGACAGAGCAAGTGATCCGCCCGTACTCGACCCGCGATCGTGCGTCGTGTTACGACGTTTGTGTGACAATCGGGGCGGCCGGCGGAGATGCCCGGGGACTCTATTCCAGCGATGACCTTTTGCCCGATATTTTCTGCGGGCCGTACCTCGACCTGGACCCGTCGTCTGCATTTGTCGTCGAGTCTGGCGACAGGGTGGCTGGCTACATCATCGCGGCCTCGGATACCCGTCACTTCGTGCGCCGTTACCGGCGTGAGGTACTGCCGGGGTTCGCCGCGAAGTATCCTTTCGTCGAGCAGCCGCTGACACCGGAAGATGTGTTGGTGAACCTTGGCAATACGCCAGAGCATCTGCTTATCGCGGAACTAGATGAGTACCCCGCGCACCTGCACATCGACCTGCTGCCCGAACTGCAGGGGTTGGGGATGGGCCGCCGACTGATCGAGACGCTGCTGGGATCCCTGAGCGCGCGTGGAATTGGCGGGGTGCATCTAGCGATGGATGGCGCGAACTCGGGAGCGCGCGCGTTCTATGATCGGCTGGGCTTCCTTGAACTGACTTCCAGTACGCCAGAGCAACCAGTGCTGGGTGTAGCGACTTCGTAATGCGCACGAATCGCGCGCTTCGGGATCCTTGGCTCGCCGCGGTTTAGCCGAGATCGCGAGCGATCTGTGCGGCGGTTCGCTGCATGAGGGGGATGCGGAGGGTGATCTGCTCTAGGTCGTACTTCATCCGAATTGCGGTGAGGGAGAGTGCGCCGACTATCCCGACGGAGCTGCGGATGGGCACGGCCACGCAGTTTACAAATTCCTCGAACTCACCGTCGTCTACGGCCCATCCCTGCTCAGCCACGAGGTCCAGCTGCGCATCCAGGGCAGAGCGAGTGGTGATGGTCGCGGCGGTGTATTTCTTCCAGACCGTGTCGGCGAGGATGGCGTCGCGCCCCTCGGTGTCGAGGTCGGCGAGAATCGCCTTACCGACCGCACTGCAGTATGGACGTGCCGGAGAGCCGATGCGGGAATACATGCGTACGCCATTGGCGTCTTCGACCTTGTCGACATAGATGATGTTGTCGTCCATGAGCGCGGCAACGTGCACGGTGTTGCCGACGAGCTCGTGCAATCGGCGCACATGGCTGTAGGACGCTTCGCGCAGGTCGAGGTTTTCGAGCGCTGCTTGCGCGAGCGACACCAAGCGGAAGGCGAGCGCATACGTTCCGTCTCTGCGACGGCGGGCGTAGCCGACCTCCTCAAGGGTCTGCAGCTCGCGGAACATCGTGGAGCGGTGCAGCTCGAACTCCTCGGCGAGCTGCCCGACGCTCTTGGGCTGTGCGGCGATGGAATCGATGATGCGCGCCGCTCGCTTCACGCTCTGGGACATCGGGTTCCTCACTCTTGGACGCGCTCTCCACCGCCTGTCGCTTCCCAAGGTTCCCAGTGCTGTGCAAATAATGCAACGTGAGTTGCAGAAAACACAGCAGCGGCAGCATAGTGTGGCTATGACAGTAGAGGCTACGCCGCGCCTGATTTCGATCGGCGAGACCATGTTGATGTTCGCTCCCGAGCTTGGCGAATCGCTCGCCAGTGCTGAGCGGCTCGGCCTTTATCCAGGCGGTGCAGAGTCGAACGTTGCATGTCACGTGGCACACGCGGGCATCTCGTCGGCGTGGGTGAGCGCCCTCGGCGACGATGCTTTCGGCAACCGCATCCGTCGCTCTGTCGAAGATCACGGCGTCGATACCCGGTGGGTCTCGGTCAACGGCGACGCCCCGACCGGTGTGTACTTCAAAGATCCCGGCAACGGCGTGCTGTACTACCGTCGCGGATCTGCTGCGTCACTGATGAGCGCCGCCACGGTCGCAGACATCCCGCTGGAGGACGCGGAGGTGGTGCACATCTCCGGAATCACGCCGGCCCTCTCCGCGAGCTGTGCCGCCCTGGTGGAGTCGGTGCTCGACCGCGTCGCCGCAAGCACAGCGGTACTGAGCTTCGACGTGAACTACCGGCCAACGCTGTGGCCGGTAGAGACTGCCGCGCCAGTGCTCCTCGGCTTGGCGAGGCGGGCGGACCTCGTCTTCGTTGGCCTCGACGAGGCGCAGGCGCTTTGGGGCTGCAGCACGGCAGCGGACGTGCGCGCCATGCTGCCAGAGCCTGCCAGGCTCGTGGTGAAGGATGGCGATATCGGTGCCACAGAGTTCAGTGTCGACGGCACCGTCTTCGAGCCCGCGATTCCCACCGAGGTTCTGGAGGCCGTCGGGGCCGGCGACGCATTCGCCGCCGGATACCTTACTGGCCTGCTTCGCGCGGGTGCCACGAACGATCGCCTGCGGTTAGGGCATGAGCGTGCCGGGCTTGTGCTGCGCTCGCTGGGTGACTTCGTCGCGGAAGCCGCGTTGCCCGCTACTGAGCTCGCCGACGACGCGCTGTAGACGCGCGCGTCTCGGGATTCCGGATGGCCCCGGGTTAGCATCCCCCCATGTTTACAAAGAAGCGGACCCGCACGGTAACGGAGACGGCAATTTCCGAACGACGGCCCGGGCTGTCCTGAAGCAGTGGAACGATCCGGTCGCTGAGCCTGTCGAAGCGAGCAAATAAAGCGCAACTGACATCGGCCCGTGATCGACATAGCGGTGTGCCGCTGCGCGAGCGACACCGCGTAATGTGTGCACCAACGTCGTGGAGGCTGCATCAGCACCACACCCAGCATCGCTAACGAAGGAGTATTCGGATGACTCGCCCGATCACACTATTTACCGGTCAGTGGGCTGACCTTCCGTTCGAGAAGGTCGCGGAACTCGCCGGTGGTTGGGGCTATGACGGTCTCGAGATCGCCTGCTGGGGCGATCACCTCGAC
>JBDTAD010000416.1:0-3569 GCA_039924815.1 Lacisediminihabitans sp. | reverse complement strand
ATCGGTAGAATAGGCAGCAATGTCTGCCACCTTCACCACCGCATCCGGAGCCGACGTTCGCGTGCGGTTCTGCCCATCGCCCACCGGTACGCCGCACGTCGGCCTCATCCGCACCGCGCTGTTCAACTGGGCCTACGCCAAGCACACCGGTGGCAAGCTGATCTTTCGCATCGAAGACACGGATGCCGCCCGCGACAGCGAAGAGAGCTATGAGCAATTGCTCGACGGCCTCGACTGGCTCGGCATCACTTGGGATGAGGGCGAGGGTGTCGGCGGACCGAACGCACCGTACCGTCAGTCGCAGCGCCATGACATCTATGTCGGCATCATCGAGCGCCTGAAGCAGACGGGGCTGCTCTACGAGAGCTTCGCTACGGGCGAGGAGATCGAGGCGCGCAACCTGGCGAACGGCCGCGACCCCAAGCAGGGCTACGACAACTTCGAACGCGAGCTCAGCGACGAGCAGAAGGCCGCGTACCGCGCGGAGGGCCGCGAGCCCGCCCTGCGCCTGCGGGTGCCGGACACCGAGCTGAGCTTCGACGACCTTGTGCGCGGTGAAATTACCTTCCCGGCTGGGAGCTTCACCGACTTCGTCGTGGTGCGCCCGAACGGCATCCCGCTCTACACCTTCGTCAACCCGGTCGACGACGCCCTCATGGGGATCACCCACGTGCTGCGCGGTGAAGACCTGCTCTCGTCCACCCCGCGCCAGATTGCGCTGTACCACGCGCTCATCGAGATCGGCGTTGCCGATGTCATCCCGCGCTTCGGGCACCTGCCCTACGTGATGGGCGACGGCAACAAGAAGCTTTCGAAGCGCGATCCCTCCGCGAACCTCTTCCATCACAGGGATCGCGGTTTCATCCGCGAGGGTCTGGTCAACTATCTTGCGCTGCTCGGCTGGTCGCTCACTCACGATCGTGACGTGTTTTCCATCGATGAGATGGTTGCGGCGTTCGACGTGGCAGACGTGAACCCGAACCCGGCCCGCTTCGATCTGAAGAAGGCCGAGTCGATCAATGGGGACCACATCCGTCTGCTTGATCCCGAGGATTTCGAGGCGCGGCTCATTCCATACCTGTCGGAGTATGTTTCCACGCCGCCGACCCCGGCGCAGAAAGCGATTCTGCGCGAGGCTGGCCCGCTCGTTCAAGAGCGCATGCAGCTTTTGGGTGACGCGCCGAGTCTTCTCGGGTTCTTGTTCACCCCGGATGACGAAATTACCTTTGACGACGACGCCCTTCCGGGCGCGGATGCCGCCATCGTGCTCGACGCGGCCATCGCGACCCTGGGGCAGCTGAACGCGTGGTCACACGACGAGCTCGAGCGAGTTCTGCGCGAGTCGCTCGTCGACGGGGCTGGGCTCAAGCCGCGGGTAGCGTTTGGGCCGTTGCGCACCGCTATCAGCGGAAAACGCATCAGTCCACCGCTCTTCGAGTCGATGGTCATTTTGGGCAAGGAATCCACCCTCGCGCGCCTGGAGAGGCTCAGGAAGATCTTGTGAACGGCGCCGACGCCGATGTCGTGATCATCGGTGCGGGCCCAGCTGGCCTTTCTGCAGCACTGAATCTCGTCCGCGCTCGCCGACGAGTCATCCTGATCGACAGCAACCGGCCGCGCAATTCGGTGTCCCTGCACGCGCATGGCTTCCTGACGCGCGATGGCATCACGCCGCACGGCCTCCGCAAGCTTGGGCTAGCCGAGCTCTCCGCCTATTCGGGCGTGGAGCATCACCTCGGGCAGGTCGAGAGCGTTACGAGGGTTGACGGCGGCTTTAAGATCCACGCGAGCAGGGTGAATTCCTCGCCAGAACGCACGCTCACCGCACCCGTTGTGCTCATCGCGAGCGGCCTCAGAGAGACTCTGCCAGCCCTGCCGAGCATGGCCTCCTACTACGGCATCGGGCTCTTCAGCTGCGTTGAGTGCGATGGGTACGAACAGAGCAACAAGCCGCTTGCGCTCATCGGTGAAACAGACGATCTGATGTGGCGTGCGCTCCTGATTTCACACTGGAGCCGCGCCCTCACGGTGTTCACCAACGGCATCGGAGTCATTACCGACGACGAACAGGAACTTTTGGAAGCACGGGGTATTCGGGTAAAACGACGCCCGATTATCGACCTCCTGGGCACGGATGGCATCGTCGCGTCGGTGTTGCTGGACGACGGTGAGCGGGTGCGCGTGGAGGGCGGATTCGTACGGCCAAGGTGGGATGCCGCACTCGACTACGCGGCAACGCTCGCGATCGCTCTGGACGACGATGGTTTCGTCGTGACAGATAGCGCCGGCCGCACGAGCGTTCCCGGCATCTATGCCGCGGGGGATTCCACCGCGCCCGGCCCGCAACAACTTGTCGTCGCAGCCGGAGTCGGCGCACAGGCGGCCGCAGCCATCAACCGCGACCTGATCGGCATCCCGCACGCCGATTGAGCCCCGCGCGACCAGGGCTAGAGAACTAGTGGTTCCGCGCCCTCAGGTGTGCCTGGGTGAGGGCATCCATTTCTTCGTCGCTCAAATCGTCCAGCGACTTTGCCTCTGTGCGGTCGATGCGCTGCCAGCGGATGAAGAGCACGACCATCACCGGCAAATCCGCGATTTCGGCAATGAACCACAAGAAGTCGCCAGAGAGATGCTGGTCGTGAAAGCTGGACGGGAACCAGGCGGGCAGGGTGCCCAAAACCGGTCCGACGTGATCCAGAATGGCGGAGTTCAGCCGCAGCAGGATGCCAGGGATCGCATCGATGACGAGCTCGACAAACACGAGCATGAACTCGACGGTGATGATGAAGCTTGTGCTCTGGGTAGTGTGCTCAATAATTGGCAGCACCATGAGCAGACCGACGGTGGGCACGAGCACCGTGATGAGGACTTCGCCGAGCGAACTCTGCCTAACTGTTCCGGCGAGCGGGGTCAGAAACACCATGAACGCGGCGAGCGCAAACAGCGGTGCGAATACGGCGTTGCCAAAGAGCTTGACCAGCCAAAAGTTGAGCACGGCATCCATTACCTTCAACGGCATTCCGCTCAGTACGCGCTTGGCCAGCGTCACGGGCATCCCGATGGCGAGTAGGCCGGGTACGGCGAACAACAAGAGGGCGATTCTCGTCGTGAATGCCCAGCGCAGTTCTGCGTCGTAGACGCCGAGGAAGCCGAGGTTCACCACGGCGTAGCCGCCGAGGCCCAGCCCGTAGAACCCGAGCGTGCGGAGGAGCGGCCAGTGTTCCCCTCTGGCCGAGAGGGTGATGATGCCGGATGCGTAGAGTGCGCCAGCGACGACGATCACGATCACTGCGACCGGATCGAGTTGCCAGGTTGTGAGGAAGGTCGGGATGGGTGGCGTCGGAGTCTCCGTTCGTGTGCGTGCACAGGGATTCTCCCACTTGCGGCTGGTGGTGAGCCTCGCGGGTGCTCATTTGGCCCGTCCGATTGCGGTAGGTTAGAGTGTCTAGTCGGCCCGGCTTCGGTCTGGTTCGGTGGGGTATGGTGTAATTGGCAACACGGAAGATTCTGATTCTTTTGTTCTTGGTTCGAGTCCAGGTACCCCAGCTTTATAACCCCTGATTTCTGCG
>JBDTAD010000415.1:0-4343 GCA_039924815.1 Lacisediminihabitans sp. | reverse complement strand
TGGGTCGTAGTTCCACAGTTTGGTATGTCTGGCGTTTTCGAAGGTTTCCATCGTCACGATGTCCGGCCGAGCCAGTGCGAGCGCGTGGGAGGCGGTGGATGGTACGTAGCCGTCGTCGTCACTGTGCATGATGAGGATGGGAACGCTCAGTTTCGCGGACGTGCGCACAAGATCAAGACGGTCAAGATCTATCGACCATTCCTGACCAGTAAGCACTCGCCCCCAGGACCCCCCGATGATGGATCTCGCCGCGACGCCCACGCACGCGGGAAGATGTGCGAGCTTGGCTTGGAAGTCCAGAGCCGATTTCCAATCGATGACCGGCGAATCAAGCACGATTCCCCGCACTACGCCTGCGAGGCTCGAGCGCGTCGCCATCTGCAGGACAGTGGCCCCTCCCATCGACCAACCAACCAGCACGATCGATCTGGCGCCGTGGTCGAGCGCGAACGTCACTGCGGCCTCGACATCACGCCATTCGGTGTCTCCCAATGCGTACTTACCATCAGTGCTCGCGGGTGCTTCACCGTCGTTGCGATACGAGACGACGAGCGATGTGTAGTCTGCGCCATGAAACACCGGTAGGCCGCGCAGAGTTTCAGCTCTGGTCACCGCCCTGCCGTGCACGTGGATTGCCCACCGTTCCGTCGGTGAACTAGCGGCTACCAGCCAGGCGGGTGCGACACCGACAGGGGTCACGACGTCGACCGACTCGTAGTCAAAGCCGAGGTCAGCTGGGCTCAGATACAGCCATCCGTTGAACCGGCCACGACGCGCGTGCTCAAGATCGCCGTGATCGACTCCCAGAATGGTCCTCGTCACCGTGTCGGCGGACTTACTCACCACGTCTCCAAGTCGCGCGTGTCCAGCACCCTCTGCGAACCAAAAACTGTAGTGCCCCGGCAGAACCGCGTCGGGTGTGGCGCCAAGCGTCACAGTGCCGGCTGCACGATCCACAGCGAGTACCGCGGTGTCTTCCTTGCGTTTGCGTGGCGGGCTTACAACAGTGCGTGCCATTGCGACCGCGAGAGACGCGGCTACGGCACCGATGGTGAGAGCTACAGCGCCAAAGACGGAGCCTGTCACGACTATCCCGCGGTGGGGGCCGACGGCGTGCCTTCCCGAATCTGTCACGCTCAAACTTTAGTCTTCAGTCGTGCCAGCAAAAGTTCCAGCACCCACCGTCCCCGCTGAATTCAGCACGGCACTCGAAGCAGTGCGCCGGGCGCAACCGCGCGCTGAGCTGGTCGTGTCAACCATCCCCTCGCCCGGTAACCTCGCGCCTTACTCAGTAGCTTTGGCAGCTGATGTCACACCAGCCAGACACGGATCTGATTCCGAACTGGGAACGGGTCGGTTTATTCTTCTGTACGACCCGGAGGAACCTGAGGCGTGGGGCGGCCGGTTCAGAGTCGTGTGTTTTGCACAAGCGCCTCTCGAAACCGACATCGGAGTCGATCCCTTCCTTGCGGACGTTGCATGGTCCTGGCTTCTTGATGCGTTGAGCGCTAAGGGTGCGAATTACACAGCGGCATCCGGGACCGCTACAAAAACCATCTCTACTGGCTACGGCGAGCTTGCGAGCCAGGGCGACGGGGCGCTGATCGAGTTGAGAGCTTCCTGGACACCGGTGGGTGCGGCAATCGACTCACATGTCGAAGCATGGGGCGAGCTGTTGTGTATGCTGGCGGGGCTTCCTCCAGCGGTAGAGGGAGTGAGCATTCTGCCAACCCACCGCAGAGGACGTGAGTAGTACGAACGACGAGCAGGTACCGCTAGCAGAGCCCCATTCAGAAGAAGATGGGCACACAACGGTCGCGGTCATCGACAATCGCGAGAGCTATCTGGATGCCGTCGCGGCGATATCGCACGGAAATGGCCCCCTCGCGATCGACGCCGAACGCGCTTCCGGGTTTCGTTATTCTCAGCGCGCCTATCTCATCCAAATCTTTCGCCGTGGCGCAGGAACCTTTCTTTTCGACCCGCCCGCGGTCGGCGACTTCACTGAACTTAATGCCGCTGTCGCAGCAGAAGAATGGGTGCTCCACGCCGCGAGCCAGGATCTTGCCTGTCTTCGAGAGGTAGGACTGAACCCGACCAGGATCTTCGACACCGAGCTTGGTGCACGATTGGCCGGCCTGCCTCGAGTCGGATTGGGTACGGTCGTCGAGCAGCTTCTCGGTATCCATCTAGCGAAGGAACACTCCGCGGCGGATTGGTCGACGAGACCGCTCCCGCAATCGTGGCTCGTATACGCGGCACTGGATGTTGAACTCTTGGTCGACCTACGAGACGCCGTAAACGACTTGCTTGAGCAGTCAGGCAAGAGTGAAATTGCCCGGCAGGAATTCTTTGCCGAACTCACCCGAGGGGCTCACCCTCCTAAGGTTCAAGGATGGCGACGACTCTCCGGAGTGCACTCGATCCGCGGGCCCCGCAACCTTGCCGTTGCAAAGGAGTTGTGGGAGGCACGCGACCGTTACGCACAAGAGATCGACACGGCACCTGGTCGTTTGGTCCCGGACACGTCACTCGTTGCCGCGGCGAAGGCACTTCCCGAAAGTAAACGTGCCTTAGCGGCGCTGCGCGAGTTCAACGGTCGCGCCAGTCGCTCTGAGCTTGATCGCTGGTGGGCGGCCATCGAAGCAGGCAAGGCCTTGGAAGAAACGCCGGTCCTCCGCATGCCGGGTGACGTCATGCCGCCTCCACGCTCATGGAGTGAGCGGAACCCTGCCGCGGATAGACGGCTTAAGCTCGCCCGCGCGGCGGTCAGTGCGCTCGCCGACGAGCGAAATATCCCGGTTGAGAACTTGTTGACTCCCGAGATATTGCGTCGCGTTGCCTGGGCACCGCCGAGCCCGTGTGACGTTGGGGCTCTGAGAGCAGCGCTGGAGGAACACGGTGCGCGGCCGTGGCAACTTGACGAAACCATAGACACGATCTTCGGTGCGTTTGTCGAAGCCGACCAACCCCTTGACGACTCGGACGACGCGGCTTCGTAGGAAGAATCAAAGGATTAATCCGCCTCCAATACGACACCTAGGATCGCAGCAGGAGTAAAACCTAGGAGGCACCGTGGCCGAGAGGCATGAAGTCGTATTCGTTGACGGAGTGAGAACACCGTTCGGACGAGCAGGCGAAAAGGGAATGTTCTGGAACACTAGGGCGGACGATCTGGCAGTTAAAGCCATGATCGGCCTGCTCGAGCGGAACCCGCAGGTACCGAAGGATCGCATAGATGATGTGGCCATCGCGGCCACATCGCAGCAGGGCGACCAAGGACTCACCCTCGGACGCACGACTGCGCTCCTCGCGGGACTACCCAAGTCTGTTCCCGGCTTCGCCATCGACAGGATGTGCGCGGGAGCCATGACATCGGTGACGACGCTCTCCGGCGGTATCGCGTTCGGCGCATACGACCTCGCCATTGCTGGCGGCGTAGAACACATGGGAAGACATCCGATGGGCTCTGGTGTCGACCCCAACCCGCGTTTTCTCTCCGAGAAGCTCGTGGGAGAGGAAGCACTTAACATGGGGTCCACTGCGGAACGGATTCACGACCGCTTCCCCCACCTCACCAAGGAGCGCGCCGATCACTTCGCGATGCGCAGCCAGCAGAAGCTCGCTGCGGCCTACGAAGCGAACAAGATCCAGCCGGACCTCATCCCCGTTGCCATTCGCAGCGAGGCTGGATGGGGGCTCGCGACTCGTGACGAGGCGCCGCGACCTGAGACGACCATGGAGGGCCTCGCGGCCCTCAAGACACCCTTCCGTCCTCACGGACGGGTCACTGCGGGAAACTCCTCAGGACTCAATGACGGCGCAACTGTCAGCCTGCTGGCGAGTGAGGCCGCGGTGCGCGAGTTTGGTCTTCAGCCCAAAATGAAGCTGGTGAGCTTCGCCTTCGCCGGTGTCGAGCCGGAGATCATGGGCATCGGACCGGTGCCGTCCACCGAGAAGGCGCTGAAGAAGGCGGGCCTCAACATTCAGGACATCGGACTCTTTGAACTCAATGAGGCGTTCGCCGTTCAGGTACTGTCACTACTCGACCACTTCGGGATCGACGACGACGACGCTCGAGTCAACCTCTGGGGCGGCGCAATCGCGGTCGGTCATCCGCTCGCGTCAACCGGCGTTCGTCTGATGATCCAGCTCGCTGCTCAGTTCAAGGAGCACCCAGAGGTGCGATATGGCCTCACCGCCATGTGTGTTGGCCTCGGACAGGGTGGCTCCGTGATTTGGGAAAACCCCCATTTCGACGGGAGCAGGAAGTAATGGCAACGCAATTCGAAGAACTGACAGCAATGTCGGGAGAGGAAGTTGTCACGCACTCCTACGTGCGT
>JBDTAD010000414.1:0-4270 GCA_039924815.1 Lacisediminihabitans sp. | reverse complement strand
GAAGAGGTTCTCCACCGGTGCCATGAGCTACGGCTCCATCAGTGCCGAGGCACACCAGACTCTTGCTCAAGCGATGAACAGTCTTGGTGCAAAAAGCAACACCGGCGAGGGTGGCGAGGATGTCGATCGCTTGGTTGATCCCGAACGCCGCAGTGCCATCAAACAGGTTGCTTCCGGTCGATTCGGGGTCACAAGCATGTACTTGACTCATGCAACAGACATCCAAATCAAGATGGCGCAAGGCGCAAAGCCCGGGGAGGGTGGGCAGTTGCCACCAGCCAAGGTTTACCCCTGGATCGCTCGCACGCGGCACGCCACCGCGGGTGTTGGACTCATCAGCCCACCACCGCATCACGATATCTACTCGATCGAAGATCTCAAGCAGCTCATCTACGACCTGAAGCGAGCCAACCCCGACGCACGCATTCACGTCAAGCTGGTCAGCCAATCAGGGATCGGCGCTGTTGCGGCGGGAGTCACGAAGGCACTCGCTGACGTTGTGCTCGTCTCAGGTCATGACGGCGGAACAGGCGCGAGTCCTCTCAATTCGCTCAAGCACGCGGGTACCCCGTGGGAGCTCGGGCTGGCCGAGACGCAACAGACGCTCATGCTTAATGGGATGCGCGATCGTGTTGTGGTGCAGACCGATGGCCAGCTCAAGACCGGCCGCGATGTCATTGTCGCCGCGCTGCTCGGCGCGGAGGAATTCGGCTTCGCCACGGCGCCGCTCATTGTTTCCGGATGTATCATGATGCGGAAGTGCCATCTGGACACCTGCCCAGTCGGCGTCGCGACTCAGAACCCCGAATTGCGTGAACGTTTCACCGGGAAGCCCGAGTTCGTCGTGAACTTCTTCGAGTTCCTCGCCCAGGAAGTACGCGAGTATTTGGCCGAGCTCGGTTTTCACACGCTCGAAGAGGCCATCGGGCGCAGCGAGCTGCTGGACGTCAACGGCGCGATCGAGCACTGGAAGGCCGACGGCCTTGACCTCAGCCCCATCCTCCACGGCCCAGAGTTTCCGGATGATGCACCCAGGACGCATCGCAGGGCTCAGGACCACGAACTAGAGAAGCACTTCGATGTGGAGCTCATCCGTCTGAGTGAGGGCGCGCTGCGGAATGGTGAGCACGTGTCGATCACAATGCCGGTTCGCAACACGGCGCGCTCCGTTGGCACAATGCTCGGGCACGAGGTCACGCTTCGCTACGGCGAGCAAGGCCTTCCCGCCGACACCATCGAGATTAACCTCGCCGGGTCAGCAGGTCAGTCGCTCGGTGCCTTCTTGCCTTCCGGAATTACGCTGCGCCTCGAGGGCGACAGCAACGATTATGTCGGCAAGGGCCTCTCCGGTGGACAGATCGTGGTGCGCCCCGACCGCCGCAGTCTCTTTGCGGCGGAGCGGAACGTCATCGCTGGCAACGTCATTGGCTACGGAGCGACCCAGGGCAGCATGTTCATCCGCGGGATCGTCGGAGAACGGTTCCTCGTGAGGAACTCCGGCGCAACCGCGGTCGTTGAGGGCGTTGGAGACCATGCCCTCGAATACATGACCGGCGGACTCGCTGTGATTCTGGGCGGTACCGGCCGAAATCTCGGTGCAGGCATGTCCGGCGGAACAGCGTATGTTTACGGGCTTCGCCCCGAACGGGTCAACGCCGAAGCTCTTTCGGAAGGTGAGCTCGAATTGTTGCCGTTGGGGAGCGCGGACAGGACGATTGTGATTGATTTACTCACGAAGCATCTGACGGAGACAGGGTCAGCAGTCGCGGCAACGATGCTTGATGACATCGATGCCACCATAGCGAAATTCGTGAAAGTTCTGCCGCGCGACTACGCAGCCGTGCTAGCAACGCGAACCGCCGCCAGCGAAGAAGGACTCGATCCGGACGGCGAGATTGTGTGGGGACGAATCATGGAGGTGACCGGTGGCTGATCCGAAGGGCTTTCTCAAGACCCGTAAGCGGGAACTTCCGCCGCGACGTCCGGTTGCCATCCGCCTCATGGACTGGAAAGAGGTGTACGAGGAGGGTGACGCGGCAACGCTCCGGCGCCAAGCAAGCAGGTGCATGGATTGCGGTGTTCCGTTCTGTCACCAGGGCTGTCCACTGGGAAATCTCATTCCCGAGTGGAACGATTTGGTGCGCCGCGGCGAGATGCGCGAGGCGAGCGAGAGACTGCACGCCACGAACAACTTCCCCGAGTTCACCGGGCGTCTCTGTCCCGCGCCGTGCGAGACGGCCTGCGTGTTGGGAATCAACCAGGAGCCGGTCACGATCAAACTGATGGAGCAATCGATCGTTGATGAGGCCTGGGCCAATGATTGGGTACAGCCACACCCCCCGGAACGACTTACGGGCAAGACCATTGCAGTTGTGGGGTCCGGTCCCGCCGGGTTGGCTGCCGCGCAGCAATTGACCAGGGCCGGCCACACCGTTGCTGTTTTTGAACGCGACGACCGAATCGGTGGTCTGCTGCGGTACGGCATCCCTGACTTCAAACTCGAAAAGAAGGTCATCGAGAACCGGCTCAGGCAGATGCAGGCCGAGGGCACGAGATTTCGTGCCGGAGTCAACATTGGCGTCGACATCACCTGGTCAGATCTTCGAGCTCGCTACGACGCAGTGATCATCGCAACGGGTGCGCTGCAGCCTCGCGATCTCCCTATACCCGGACGGGACCTCCCCGGCGTGCATTTCGCCATGGAGTATCTCACCGAGCAAAACCGCGTCGGAGCGGGCGACACAGTCTTGGATCAGATCACCGCCGAGGGAAAGCACGTTGTCGTGCTTGGTGGTGGGGATACTGGGTCGGATTGCATCGGCACCGCGCACAGGCAGCACGCGTTGTCTGTGACAAACCTCGCGATCGGCACCCAGCCTCCCGCGGAACGCCCGGAACACCAGCCCTGGCCGATGCACCCCAATATCTTTGAGGTCTCCTCTGCGCATGAGGAGGGAGGCGAACGTGCCTACCTGGCCTCGACTGTGGAGTTCCTGGCCAATGAAGTCGGAGAGGTGAGGGCGATCCGCCTTGCCGAAACCGAGTATTTGGATGGACGGCGAGTCCCGAAAGCCGGCACCGAGCGCGAGATTCCGGCGGACCTGGTTCTTCTGGCTCTGGGCTTCACAGGCACGGACAGCTTCGAGGTCGAGGAACAACTGCGCGTACCGTTCGTTTCCGGCAATGTCGAACGCGGCGCGGACTATCAAACGAGCGAAGCCGGTGTGTTCGTTGCGGGGGATGCGGGCCGAGGACAGTCACTCATCGTTTGGGCAATCGCCGAGGGCCGTGCTGCGGCATCTATGGTTGATCGGTACCTTGAGGGGGAGACCCTCCTGCCTTTCCCGATCAAACCGACGGACAAGGCCATCGCACTCTAGAGGATCGGCGTGCAAGCGCTTGTGCAACCATGGAAGTACCCACACAGAAGGAAGACATGAGACGAGCCAAAATCGTCGCGACACTTGGCCCAGCCACGTCGAGCTACGAGAACATTAGAGCGATCATCGACGCGGGCGTGGATGTTGCGCGTATGAACCTCAGCCACGGCAGTTATGCCGTGCACGAGGAGGTCTACGCCAACGTGCGCAAGGCAGCAGATGACGCAGGCAAGCCCGTCGCGGTCCTAGTCGACCTGCAGGGACCGAAGATTCGGCTCGGCAAGTTTGCTGATGGCCCTTATGACCTGGCTGTTGGGGACATTTTCAAGATCACCACCGAGGACGTTGTCGGCACCAAGGAACTCTCCGGCACGACTTTCAAGGGTCTGCCTCAGGACGTCGCTCCCGGCGATTTCCTGCTCATCGACGATGGCAAGGTCAAGGTTCAGGTCGTCGAAACTGATGGTGTGGTCGTCACGACCAAAGTCATCGTTGGAGGACAAGTATCCAACAACAAGGGCATCAACTTGCCCGGCGTTGCTGTCAACGTTCCCGCACTTTCTGAAAAGGATGAAGCCGACCTTCGCTGGGGTTTGCGCCTGGGCGCCGACATCATTGCGCTCTCCTTTGTGCGCAACGCGGATGACGTGACGCGCGTTCACGAGATCATGGCGGAGGAGGGCCGCAAGGTTCCCGTCGTCGCCAAGATCGAGAAGCCGCAAGCTGTGGATCACCTCGAAGCGATTATCGACGCGTTCGACGCGATCATGGTCGCGCGCGGTGATCTCGGAGTTGAGCTTCCACTCGAAGCGGTGCCGATCGTGCAGAAGCGCGCGGTTGAATTGGCTAGGCGCATGGCCAAGCCCGTAATCGTGGCAACGCAGATGCTC
>JBDTAD010000413.1:0-3799 GCA_039924815.1 Lacisediminihabitans sp. | reverse complement strand
CGACTCCGAGTGGGTGTCCGAGAGCATCCAGCTCACGAAGGACGCCGACAACGTCTGGGCTGGCCACTCGCCGAACCTCGTTCCCGGTACGCACTACTCGCTGCGAGCCGACGGCCCTGATTCTCCCGCCAACAGCTTCGACCCCACCCTGCACCTCATTGACCCCTACGCCCGCGGTCTCACCCGCACGGCGGCCGGCGAATGGCGCTCCTATGTGCAAGACAACGACTTCGACTGGGCGGGCGTGAGCAAACCCAACATCCCCCTCGACCACACCGTCATTTATGAGGCGCACGCGCGAGGCATCTCAAAGCTCAACCCCGCCGTGCCCGAGGAGTTGCGAGGCACCTACGCTGGCCTCGCCCACGACACGGCAATCGCCTATCTGAAAAAACTTGGCGTGACGGCGATCGAGCTGCTGCCGGTGCACCAGTTCGTCAGTGAACAACGGCTGATCAAGCAGGGGCTCAGTAACTATTGGGGTTACAACACGCTCAATTTCTTCACACCGCACGCCGCATACGCCTCCCGTCCCGCTCAGTTCGGTGGCACCGGGGCTGTGCTGCGCGAGTTCAAGGGCATGGTGCGATTGCTGCATGACGCTGGTCTCGAAGTCATCCTCGATGTCGTCTTCAACCACACCTCCGAGGAGGCGCTGGGGGGCCCGACCACGAGCCTGCGCGGTCTCGATAACGCTAGCTATTACCGCCAGGATGCCGAGGGAAAGTACATCGACGTGACCGGATGCGGCAACACGGTCAATTTCGCCACGCCCGCCTCACAACGGCTCGTGCTCGACTCGCTCCGCTACTGGGCCAACGAAGTGCAGATCGACGGCTTCCGTTTCGACCTGGCCGTCACCCTAGGGCGGGACGAACGGGTGAATTTCGACCCGAGGCATCCGCTGCTTGACGCAATCGTGAACGATCCCGCTCTTGCCGGGGTGAAGATGATCGCCGAACCGTGGGATGTCGGTGCAGGCGGATGGCAGGTTGGCCAATTTCCTCGAGGCTGGTCGGAGTGGAACGACGACTATCGCGATCGCGTGCGCAACTTCTGGCTGAGCGATATCGCAGCGGCGCGAAAGGATGGTGCCGCACCGATCGGGATCGGCTCGCTCGCCGCCAAACTTTCCGGATCATCCGGCACGTTCACTCCGGAGCGCGGGCCGCTGGCGAGCGTGAACTTCATCACCGCACACGACGGCTTTACTGCGGCGGACCTGGTCTCGTACAACCAGAAGCACAACCTCGGTAACGGAGAGAACAACCGCGACGGCACGGACAACAATCACTCGTTTAACTACGGGGTCGAGGGCCAGAGTCACGATCCGGGCATTATCGCTTCCCGGGAGAAGGCCATTCGCAACCTGCTCGGTACCCTGTTGCTCTCGGCCGGACTGCCAATGATCACCGCGGGCGACGAGTTTGGGCGCACGCAGCACGGTAACAACAACGCGTACTGCCACGACAGCGGTCTCACCTGGCTGCCGTGGGAACGCGAAGACTGGCAGGAAGACTTGCTCGCGGTGTCGACCACGCTGCTCAGGCTGCGCCGTGAGAATCCAGCTCTGAGACCGGTGAACTTCGGGATTTTCGGCGAAAGTGTTCCCTCGGCCAGCCAGATGGACTGGTTCAACAAAGACGGTGTCTCGATGTCGATCGAGGACTGGGACTCTCCGGCGGAACGCACCCTGCAGTACCTCGCGGCCTCCACACCAGAGTTCGAAGAATTCAACCGCATCCTGCTCGTGGTGCACGGCCTCGAATCAGACGAGACGGTCACGCTGCCGCAGCACGAGGGTGTCACTTCCTACAGCCTGCTCTGGAACAGCGCGGCGGATGACGCCCCGAACGACGAGCATGCGCCCGGCACCAAGCTCGCCATCACCGGTACCTCGATGCAGCTGTTTCGAGCGCACTGATCCCGAGGGAGCAAACATGGCAGCCGGCACTCCAGCAACGGTCGCGCTCACGGCCGCGGGCATCCGATTTACCGCGCACGCCTACGAGCACGACCCGTCGAACCGTCACTTCGGTACCGAAGCGGCGAGCGCACTCGACCTCGACGAAGAACAGGTCTTCAAAACCCTGGTGGTTGATGTCGACGGCCGACTCGTCGTCGCCGTCGTGCCGGTGACAGGGTCGCTCGATCTCGGCGCTCTGGCCGCGGCAGTTGGTGGCAAGCGGGCATCCATGGCTGATCCCACTGTCGCGCAACGCAAGACCGGCTACGTGGTCGGCGGCATCAGCCCTATCGGCCAGAAAACACGGCTGACGATCGTGCTGGACGAGACTGCAGAACTGTTCGACACGGTCTTCGTCTCGGGCGGCAAACGCGGCTTCGACATCGAGCTCGCGCCAGCAGACCTCATCTCGATCACCACCGCTGCAGTCGCGGCAATCGCCAAAAACTAGGCAAAGACGCTGTGATCGAAGCTCAGAGCGAGCGAAACCCGGGGCGCAGGTAGTCGAACAGCACGCTCGTGTTGGTGTCGGATACCTCGGGGCGCACGCTGAGCGTTCCCGCGACGAGGTCGCGCAGCGCGACGGAGTCCGCCACGGCCACGTGCACGAGAAAGTCGCGGTCGCCGGTGACGAAGTAGATGCTCTCGACGCTCGGAAGCTGGGCGAGAAAGTCGCGGAATGCGGCGATCCTCGGGCGCGCGTGGGAGTGCAGGCGAATGGAGATGAGCGCCTGCAGACCACGGCCGAGCGCGACCGGATCGATGTCCGTTCGAAAGCCTCGAATTATGCCTCGCTCACGCAGGGACCGGATGCGCGCAAGACAGGTTGATGCCGCAATGCCGAGCCGGGCGGCGATCGCGTTATTGGGGGTGCGCGCATCATCGGCCAAGATGCGGAGAATGCCCCGATCCACCTGGTCAAGACTCGACCGAATTTCGTTCGGTTCCGTACCGCCAGCACCCTGCGGTTTCGATGAAGTGGGCATATATACGAGTATATACCGAATTATCTTTGGTGCAATTGAGTTCGAACGGAATTATCTTCACAATGGAGTCGACATAACCGTCACTGTCGACGGCCATGAGTGCTGGTCATTGCGACCGCAGAGGAGAAGAGCAGAGCATGAACGCCACCGCCACCCCACCACAATCCGCGATCGTCGTAGGAGCGGGAATGGTCGGCCTCGCCACGGCGTGGCATCTGCAGGAGCACGGGGTCGAGGTCACGATTCTCGACAAGGCCGGCGTCGCCAGCGGGTCCTCCTGGGGCAACGCCGGATGGCTCACTCCCGGCATGGCTATGCCGCTGTCTGATCCTTCGGTCTGGAGCTACGGGCCCAAGGCGCTGCTCGATCCGAACGCCCCTCTGCACGTGCCGTTCCGCGTCGACCCCAAGCTGTGGAGCTTTCTACTGCGCTTTGCCAGCCGTGGCACTCAGCGCGCCTGGGACAAAACGATGGCCGCGCTCACCCCGATCGACAGGATCGCCCTCGATTCCTTTGATGAGCTCACGGGCGGCGGCGTGAAGTCACTAACCCACGAGGGTCCCTTCATCGTGGGTTTCGAGCACGAGAAAGACAGCCGCGGCTTCGTGCACGAGCTTGAGCAGGTTGCCAAGCATGGCCAGACCGTGCCGTTGCACCGGCTGGAAAACCCACGGGAGCTCGCTCCGCAGCTCTCTGACAAAGTCTCCACGGTGTTTGCTCTCGAGGGACAGCGCTTCATCGAGCCTGGCCCCTTCGTTGAGGCTCTGGGTCGAGCGGTCGTCGCACGGGGAGCCCGCTTAGAAACCGCGGCCAAGGTCACGAACGTGCGCCCAGAAGCCGGCGGCGT
>JBDTAD010000412.1:0-6442 GCA_039924815.1 Lacisediminihabitans sp. | reverse complement strand
GGGCACAATTCAGGCCACTGTCGAAATGATGCATTGGTATTGTCGCCAGTGGCAGGCGGATAAAACATCGCAGATAGCGACTCTCTAGCCTATCGTGCCCGGGTTCATTGGGCCAACCTGTGCGCGGCCCAACAGGACTTTTCGCTAGCGAGAGCATCGCGCTTTTAAGAACGACTCAGTGTCGCGGCTACTCCAGGAGCGCAGACCGAAGCGTATCGAGCCCGACACCACCGATGTCGAGCGCCTTCTTATGGAACCGCCGGATGTCGAAGGAGGCTCCTTCACGACGCTGGTATTCGTCTCGGAGTTGCTCCCAGATCCGCTGTCCAACCTTGTACGACGGAGCCTGGCCCGGCCAGCCAAGGTAGCGATTTACTTCAAAACGCACGAATTGCGGGTTCATGTTGACATTGTGCGAGAGGAAATCGAACGCGAACTCACCGGTCCACGGTCCGGAGCCATCTGGTCGCACTTTCTCAAGGTGGACTCCGATGTCGAGCACAACGCGCGCCGCGCGCATCCTTTGTCCATCGAGCATTCCGAGCCGGTCGGCCGGGTCATCGAGGTAGCCCAGTTGTTCCATGAGCCGTTCTGCGTAGAGAGCCCAGCCCTCGGCGTGTCCGGAGGTTCCCGCGTTGCGGCGCCAGGTGTTGAGCATCGCCTTGTTATAGGTGGCTTGGCCGATCTGCAGGTGGTGCCCCGGTACGCCTTCGTGGTACACGGTTGTGAGTTCACGCCAAGTGTCGAATTCGGTGACGCCTTCTGGCACACTCCACCACATGCGGCCTGCCCGCGAGAAGTCATCGCTTGGACCGGTGTAATAGATGCCGCCCTCCTGAGTTGGCGCGATCATGCACTCGAGGCGTTTGACTTCGTCGGGAATGTCGAAGTGGGACTTCGACAACTCTGAAACGGCTCGGTCACTGGTTTCCTGCATCCATCGTTGGAGCGCGTCAGTACCGTGCAGTTTGCGGGCGGGATCTCTATCGAGGAATTCAATTGCCTCGTGCACGGACGCACCGGGTGCGATTTCTTTGGCGATCGCTTCCTGTTCAGCGACCATCCGTGCCAACTCCCCCATCCCCCACTCATAGGTCTCATCG
This sequence comes from Lacisediminihabitans sp., assembly GCA_039924815.1. Classification (GTDB taxonomy): domain Bacteria; phylum Actinomycetota; class Actinomycetes; order Actinomycetales; family Microbacteriaceae; genus Parafrigoribacterium_A. Next base: position 5,339 of record JBDTAD010000412.1, on the reverse strand, counting down.
AGATCGATTGTGGCACCGAGGAAGTCGCGGGAGGCCAGTTCGTAAAGCTCACGCCCCACCGCGTCCTTCTCGGGAGCGTGCGGTGCGAGTTCCGAGCCGAGAAAGTCCGCGAGCGTGCCGTAGGCTGCGGCGGACTTTGCCGCGCCGGCGGCGAGGTCTTTCAGAAGCGACTCGGAAAGTTCGCCGTGGTCTGAACGCGCACCCGCGGCCAGCTGGAAGAAGAATCCACTGTCGGGAATCTGCTTTTGCGCCTGCGTGATGATCTCGCGTACCTGCCGAATAGCGGGCACGTTCGCGTTGCCGATGCCCGAACGCAGCGTCTCGACGTAGCCGTTCATTGCAGCCGGAAGGTTGTGCATGCGCTGAGCGATGCTGTACCAATCCTCCTCGGTCGCGGTGGGAACCAGGTCGAAGATGTCACGAAGGCTCTGTGCTGGAGAGGCAATGACATTGAGATCCCGTTGGTCGAAGCCAGCCTCGTGCTTGTCAAGCGACAACTGCAGCTCACGGGCAAGATCCATTTTGGTGACCCGGTCCACATCGTCCACCGGAGTGGCGTCGTTGATCCGCTTCAGGACCTTCTTAGTCGCTTCCATCGCGCGTTCGGCACCCGCCGGAGAGTAGTCGCTGTATTCGCCTTCGCGACCGGCTCTGCCCAAGTAGACGTGAAACTCGGGGAACAACTCGAGTTCGGTATCGACCCAGTCTTCAGCGATGGCGTCGATAGCGGTGCGTGGTCGGATGTGTCCGGAAACCTCGGAATCAGTCATGATCCGAGCCTACGCGACGAGTTCAGGTCGCTCTATTCGGCATCCAAATCGGTAGCGAGTAACGCCGCGAGGGAGTCGAGCGCGTCCTCGGCGCCTCCGCCTTCAGCGCTGATCGTGACTGTGTCACCGTGCGCAATGCCGAGGGACAACACCCCCAGAATGCTCGCCGCGTTGACCGATGTACCGTCGTCGCGAGTGAGCATAACGGTGACCTCCGTAGCGGCGGCGGCTTGACTGAAGAGTGCCGCCGGACGCGCATGCAATCCAACAGCCGACGCCACAATTACTGTACGTTCAGACATCTTTTACTCCCCTGTTCGTGATCGTCGACCAGTTCTACCCTGTCTTAGTGCGCAGCCGCGTCCCAATTACGACCGGTGCCGATCTGGACGTCGAGTGGCACCTTCAGCTCTTTCGCGTCCGCTGCATGCGACATTCTCTCGGTCACGATTGTGGTCATTGTGTCGAGCTCGCCCTCGGCGACCTCGAAGACTAGTTCGTCGTGTACCTGCAGGAGCATCCGTGAGGCCAGCTGCTTCTTATCCAGATCGTCGGCGATGCCGAGCATCGCAATTTTTAGTATGTCTGCGGCTGAGCCCTGAATGGGTGCGTTCAACGCTGCGCGTTCAGCATTGTCCCTGAGTACCCGGTTGGACGACTTGAGATCACCAAAGGGACGGCGGCGGCCAAAGATTGTTTCCGTATACCCGTCTTCTCTCGCCTGTTCGACGACTCCACGCAGATAGTCGCGCACTGCACCGAACCGTTCGAAGTAGTCAGTCATGAGCTGCTTGGCCTCGGACACCTCAATGCGCAGTTGCTTCGACAGGCCGAAGGCGCTGAGGCCGTATGCGAGGCCGTACGACATCGCTTTGACCTTGCTCCTCATCGCGGGTGTGACCTCGGCAGGTTCGACGCGGAAGATGCGGGAACCCACAAATCGGTGCAAGTCTTCGCCAGAGTTGAACGCTTCGATGAGACCCGCGTCTGAGGAAAGGTGCGCCATGATCCGCATCTCGATTTGTGAGTAGTCCGCGGTGAGGAGGGTTGGAAAATGCGGACCGCTCTCGAACGCCGAGCGGATCTGCCTTCCCACCTCAGTCTTGATCGGTATATTTTGCAGGTTTGGATCGGTGGAGGAGATTCGCCCGGTGCTCGTGCCGGTCTGGTCGTAGGTGGTGTGCACGCGCTGATCTGGACCGACCGCCTTGGCAAGTGTGTCGACAATCTGGTTGAGCTTGGTCGCATCCCGATGTTGCAACAGCAGATCGAGGAACGGATGCGGATTGCGCTCCTGCAAGTCTGCGAGTGACGCAGCGTCGGTGGAGAAGCCAGTCTTGTTGGCACGGGTCTTCGGCATGCCTAAGTCTTCGAACAGCACTTGCTGCAGCTGCTTTGGCGAACCCAGATTCACTTCGCGGCCAAGCTCGGTGTATGCGCGAGACGCAAGTTCCGAGGCCTTCTCCCCCAGTTCAGACGAAAGCCGGTCCAGGATTTTCGCATTCACCGTGATGCCAGTGAGCTCCATGGTCGCGAGGATCGGCAGTAGCGGCAGCTCAATCGCGTCGAGTACCGCGCGCGAGGTGGCACCGAGTCGCTCAGCCAAATACACCTCGAGCTGCAGGACGTACCAGGCCTCGGTTGCCGCACTGACGGCCTCGGTATCTGGCACCAACTGGTTTGGGTCGGGCTGCGGAATACGTTCGCCAAGCAGTTCGTAGACCTGCGTGGCCAAATCCTGAGTGTGTGCTCCTGGTTTGATCAGCCAGGCTGCGAGAGTCACATCGAAGGCGATGCCGCGCAGTGTGAGTCCGACTTTCTGGAGCGCCTTGAACTGCTGCTTTGAGTCGAAGAGCACCTTGGGGGCGTCACTAGCCAACCAACGCTCGAGGGCGAGATAGTCAGGACGATCGGGAGCCCACGGCACGTAGGCGGAATCTTTAGTACTGGCGAGTCCGAAACCGGCTATGCCTTCTGGACCGAAATCAAGTTGCACCCCTAGCGAGACAGTGCCATCTTTCGACTCCTGTGCGATCCAGAATCCCAACTCCTCGTCAACGAGGTTTCGCACGACCGGAACGGCTCTCTCGGGCGGTGTTGGTTGACTGTCTTGCGCAGTCGGCACTTGGTCAGCGGCTACACCCGCGATCTTGAACAGCCGGTCGAGAAGGGTGCGGAACTGGAGCTTGTCGAAGACTTCCCGCACGGCGACTTCGTTGATCGGGCGGCGCTCGAGATCGGAGGGCCCGACCGGAAGCGAAATATCGGTGAGGAGATGATTGAGCTTTCGGTTGCGGATCGCGTTGTCTTTCTGCTCGCGCAACTTCTCGCCGACAACGCCCTTGATCTCGTCCGCGTGGGCCAGAATCTGCTCCAGGCTGCCGTAGTGGTTGATCCACTTGACGGCAGTCTTTTCGCCGACTTTGTCGATGCCGATGAGGTTGTCGCTCGTCTCTCCAACGAGAGCGGCAACTTCTGGGTATTGATGCGGTTCGATCCCATATCGCTCGAACACGGCATCCCGGTCGTACCGCTTGAGTTCTGAAACGCCGCGGGCGTTCGGATACAGCAGGGTCACGTTGTCGTTGACCATCTGTATCGCGTCTCGGTCACCGGAGACGACGAGCACGCGATACCCCTCTGCAGCGCCTTGGGCTGCGAGAGTGGCCAGGATATCGTCAGCCTCGTAGTCTTCTTTCGTCACGGTGACGATGTTCATCGCGTGCAGAGCCTCTTCGAGCAAGGGAATCTGCCCGATAAATTCGGGCGGTGTCTCGCCGCGAGTTCCCTTGTACTCGGGATACTCCCGAGTGCGGAAGGAATACCTCGAAATATCGAAGGCAACTGCCAGATGCGTTGGCTTTTCGTTCTGAAGCAGACTGATGAGCATGGCAATGAAGCCGTGAATCGCGTTGGTGTGCTGGCCCTCTCGGTTCTGGAAACTATCTACGGGGAGGGCATAGAACGCACGAAACGCGAGCGAATGGCCGTCGATTATGAGAAGGGTAGGCTTTTCGTTGTCCGACACGCAGCAAGCCTAGCCGCGGCCGCTGACAGAGCAGAGCGTAGTGCGAAGGAAGCCGACAATGATTTTGCCCGACAACCTCGATCCGCGACTGGTCGAACGGCTCATCACCTCTGGCGGCGGTGAGCTCACCAGAAAGCTCGGCATCGAATTCCTTGAGCTGACAGCCGACCACTCCGTGGCTACCATGCCTGTCGAGGGAAATACACAGGTCGTGGGCATCCTCCACGGCGGCGCTCATGTCGTGCTCGGAGAGTCTCTCGGCTCAATCTCGTCTGCCATTCATGCGGGTCCAGGACGGGTAGCCGTGGGCATTGAGATCAACGCCACTCACTCCCGTTCGATCGCATCCGGTGTGGTGACGGCGACTTGCACCGCTCTCAGCCTCGGTCGAACTTTGGCGACGCACGAAATCGTCATTCGTGACGAGGAGGGCCGACGCCTTTCGACCGTGCGGATGACGAATTTCTTGAAGGATCTGTAGGTCGTCCTGAAGCCGGGGCCGAGGTGAATCAGCCCTGAGTGCCTATCTCGCTGTAGTTGTTTCCGCGGCCAGGAGATCAGAGTGGTGCACAGCAGCAACATTCGGGTGCGCGCGCAGCCGGTAGCGCAATGCGTTATCCCCGTACGTTCCAAGAATGGGACTGTTCGTAGGGTCGACGGAGAGACCGCGGGCATTGGCAGCGAGTTCTGGGCTCAATTCAAGCTCTGGCATTGAGGTGTCGAGCGCTGGGTTGAAGAAGAACGGAATGGAGATGCGGTCGTCACCCCTGCGCGGTGAGACAACGCGGTGCAGCGTGGCTTTCAGATAACCCTGCGTCGCGAGTTCCAGCATTTCCCCGATGTTGACGACGAATGCCCCGTCGATCGAAGGCGCGTCGATCCACTCGCCATCGTGCTCGACTTGAAGACCCCCCTTGCCTGGCTCCACCAGTAGGAGCGTGAGTACCCCACCATCCCGATGGGCGCCGACACCTTGGGCAGGTTCTGCATCAGAAGTGCCTGGATAGCGAACGATCTTCAGCAGTGGAAACGGTCTGACCGCGAAAGCCTCATCGAACACATCGACAGGCGCTCCGAGCGCCTGAGCCCACGCTCGCATGAGGCGAAGCGACAGCGCACTCAACTCGTCCATCCATCGTGAGACAGAATTTTTGAGCTCCGGGAGTGCCGCAGGCCACAAGTTGGGCCCCTCCAGTCGCCAATACGCATCCGTCTCATCCGTCTCGACCGCGACAACGCGCTCCGCACCAATGTCGATTTGTTCGCGCCAGTCGATATCGCCGTGTGTACGTTCCCCACCCACGCGGGTGTAGCCGCGAAACTGCGCGCTGTGCACATTTTCAATCGCGAGTTTGTCCTGCTCCGGTAACTCAAAGAAGCGCCGGGATAAGGCAAGAATCTCGTCGATCAGGCGCTGATCGACGCCGTGACCCACGAGATAGAAGAACCCAACGTCTCGGGTTGTGTGGCGAAGCTTCTCGAGAAACTGCTGGGCTTGATCGTCTCCCTGATCGAGTTCTGACAGGTCAAGGATGGGGAGG
>JBDTAD010000411.1:0-6409 GCA_039924815.1 Lacisediminihabitans sp. | reverse complement strand
CCTGATCGAGTTCTGACAGGTCAAGGATGGGGAGGGATGAAAGCATGAGTCAATCGTTTCACGGCGCAAAGCTCGCCCAAGTTTTGTTACGGATCGAGCTAGCCGCAGAGTTGTCCGAACACCAACGCTGGCTTCACGGTGTAGCAGTAATGGAGCTTCTCCACGGGAGAAGCTCCATTATTGCCGGATGACTGGGGCTCTATGCCACCGCGTGCTGTGACCGCACGACGGAATTCGATGGCTGCGGCTGGGAGAAGATAACGACCAAGATCACCGCAGCTCCGACCGCAATATGGGGCAGCCAAGCATTCGGGGCCTGGTTGATAAAGCCGAAGAGAAATGGCGATGCGATGAGGAATACAGATGCAACGACGTCGAATATCAGGTGAACAGGCATTTTAATGAGCTTCACAAGGCCGAGTTCGTAACGAGTGAACAGGCTGTAGACGAAGAGTCCAATGCCGAAAACGATCGGGATGACGACGGCCGCGCCGCCTACGCCCGAAAAGCCGAAAATGAATGGTGCAAGGATCAACGCGATCGCTACGACATAATCCAAGACGCCGTGGACCTTTGTGGGGATGAAACGCATGCTGTGCTCCTAACGTGAGACGGAGGAGCGGCGGTGTTGTCGCCCCCACCCATTAGTTCGGAGTACTGCCCAGATCGGATTGCTGAGGTCTACTTCTTCGCTGAAAGTTGTTCGATGATCGCCAGGGCGACATCGTGCATGGTGAGGCGGCGATCCATGGATGCCTTCTGAATCCAGCGGAAGGCCTCCGGCTCGGTGAGCCCCATCTTTTCGTTCAGCAGGCCCTTGGCCCGATCGACCAGCTTGCGAGTCTCAAACCTCTCGACCAGATCCGTGACTTCGGCCTCGAGCGTGATGATCTGCGCATAGCGAGCAAGAGCGATTTCAATAGCGGGCAGCAGGTCGTTAGGAGTGAACGGCTTGACCACGTATGCGAGAGCACCGGCCTCGGTCGCCCGTTCGACGAGCTCCTTTTGGCTGAAGGCGGTGAGGAGCACGACGGGCGCGATGTGGTTCTTGGTGAGGCGCTCAGCGGCAGAAATGCCATCGAGAAGCGGCATCTTGACATCCATAATGACAAGGTCGGGTCGCAACTCAGTGGCAAGTGCCACGGCAGTCTCGCCGTCCCCCGCCTCGCCAACGACCTCGAAGCCGTTGTCACGGAGCGTCTCGACAATGTCTAGGCGAATCAGTGACTCATCTTCTGCCACAACAACACGGCGCGGAACTTGAGTGGGGGTTTCGTGGTCAGTCACGAGCTAAAGCCTACGGTATTCTGGCAATGGTTACTGTGCGCCGGTGTGGCGGAATGGCAGACGCGGAGCACTCAAAATGCTTTGCTCGAAAGGGCGTGTGGGTTCAAGTCCCACCACCGGCACAGCAAAGTTATGGATCTTCCCGCAGACGATCCCCTGCTTTCCCGTCTAGGTCACAGATCTAGAACTGATTGTGCTCGCGGTTCCGCCGTCAGCGATGAGTTGGCGATAGGGCATGAGCGCGGCCTGCATTCCGAGACCGACGACCCCGATCATCCGCTCGTCCCGGTAGTAGCCGAGGACGCAGTTGCCCGCGAGGTCTCCTTCGAGAAGACGGATATCGTCAGCGAGGGCGGGTAGCCCATAGGCGCGCAGATCGATTTCGAACTGCACGGACCAGAACGTGGGCATCGGGGTGAAGGGAGCAGCCACTGCTGTTTCGAAGGAACCATCGTGCGCAAGCCACGCGGCGAGCACGGTACCCACGCGTTTGCCCGTGTCTGTGGGGATGTTCCAGTGTTCAATCCTGCGAGGCACGTCGTCGAAGGTGAGGTGGGGGAAGCGAGCGATGTCGCCCACGACATAGACGTCATCGTGCACCGTTCCATCGACGGACATAGCACGCATGGCCGTATCCGCGAGCACGCCGTTCGAGATGTCGAGACCGGTGCCATCCAGCCATTTGTCGTTACACTCTGATCCGATCGCCTCGACCAGCACATCAGCATCGAGCTGCTCGCCGTCGTCCAGCACCACTCCCGTGACTTGCGAATCACCGAGCAACGCCGTCACGCTGCTGCCCATGCGGAATCGCACCCCGTGTGATTCGTGCCGGCGTTGAACTTCTGCTGCTAGCTCGCGGCCGAGGGGTCGGATAATCGGCAGTTCGCTTGGCGAAACTATTGTTACCTCACAGCCAAGCTTGCGTGCCGTCGCGGCGACTTCGCAACCGAGGAACCCCGAGCCCAGAACGACCAGGCGGCACCCCTCCTTAAGGGTTTCGCGAAGCGCGATCGCGTCGTCGAGAGTGCGGATCGAGAATCGACCGGGCAAAGACGGCAGGTCGAGCCGTTTAGCGCGCAAACCTGTCGCGATCACGAGAGCTCGCCAAGCGCGTTGCACACCGTCATCCGTGGTGACGGTGTGTGCGTCGAGGTCGGCAGCAATTACTTCAATTCCACGAATCCACTCGACGTCTTCCGTCGCGGCTCGCTGAGGAAACGCGACAGCGGCGTGGGTGACCACGGTAGACAACACCTCTTTGGACAGAGGCGGTCGGTTGTACGGTGCGTGTACCTCTTGCCCGATAACCGTGAGTGCGCCCGCGTAGCCCGCTTTACGGAGTGCCTCGGCGGCGCGAAGGCCACCCATCGCTCCGCCCACGATGATGACCGGAGGTGTGGTCTCCACTATTCGACTATTCGGATGGCCTGCATCGGACACACATCGACCGCAGCTTCGACCTGGTCTCGTTCGTCGTCATTGGCTTCCGCGAGATACTCAAGCTTGTCGTCGCTGTTGAGGTGAAAAATGCGAGGAGCCTCGAACACGCACTGCCCGTAGTGCTGGCAGAGGTTCATGTCCACTTCGACCTTGATCATTACTTATCCTTCTTTGCTTTCTCTGTCACCGTCGACGGGTACAGGTCTTTCGATGGGGTGCGGATCCCGCGGAACTCCCAGTCGCCTCCGAGCGCTGTCGAGACCACTTCTTCGCTTACGCTGGGTTGGGCACCAACGTCTGTGCGAATCGCGGTCGGGCCAGTGACGATGTGATTGCGCAGGGTGCCGAGGCCCTCAACCTCGACCTCGACGACATCTCCAGGCTCGACCGGCCGCGAGAACGCGGGTGTGCCCGTGAACAGGAGGTCACCGGGGCTCAACGTGATGGTGCGAGCTATGTCGGCAACCAGATAGTTCATGTCCCACTCCATGTTGGCGGTGCTGTCATCTTGGCGGACGACACCGTTCACGATGGTGCGGATGCGCTTGTCATGAAAGTCCCAGTCGGTGACGAGACCCGGACCGACCGGAGCCAAGGTGTCGCTGCCCTTCACTCGGAGCATCGATCCGGCATCCGTATCCCTGAAGTCGTGCAAGCCGTAGTCGTTGCCGACCGTGTAGCCCGCGATGTAGCCGCTGGCCTCCGCGGGCGAAACATTGCGGCAGGTGCGGCCGATGACAATCACGATCTCGCCTTCGAAATTCAGGAACTTACAGCCCTGAGGTCTCACGACGGCGCCCTCGTGGCTGTTGAGAGCGGTTACCGGCTTGTGGAAGTACGTGGGAGCAGAGGGGAGCTTTGTCATGAACTCCTCAGTGCGGCTCGCATAGTTGAGATGCACCGCAATGATCTTGCTCGGCACAGTCGGTGGCAAGTGAACGGCGTCGTCAATTGCAACCTCGCGTCCATCGCCGGCGACCAAGGTATCGCCGTGACGAACGACCTCAGTCACAAAGCCCTCGAGCAGGATCCGACGATACTCAGTCACGAGTCAGAACCAGGTCTTTCGGCGCGGGGAATCCACCCTCGGGACGAGGGAACCAGACGTGGACTTGTCCGGTTCCGACGGAGTTCTCGTAGTCGCTGTACTGGATACCGGGCGCTGTGCAGGCTTCCTCGCCGATTGCGCCAGCGGTCAGGAGCCAGTGCCCGAACATAGCCTCAGGGCGCACCTTGTGGAAGGCGGGCATGGTGTCGAGAACCTTTGCGTGGTCACCGGCCTTGAACCAGTCGAGCCTTTCGTAGTCGGCGGCAAGCGCTTCCTTGGAAAAGATGTGCCTGGGATCTGCCATTTCGTGTTTGCGCAGCTCGCGAAGCTTGTAAAAGGTGTGCGAGAGCGCGCCAGAGGCAAGGATAATGACCTTGCGATCACTCGCGGCGATCGCCTCGCCAATGGCACGTCCGGCGCGGAGAAAGTCCTCGTCGGTAGCAGTTTGGCAGACGCTGACGCTCACCCACTTTTTGTCAGGGAGCCCCTCCCCCAGGTATTTCCAGAGGTTAATGGTCGCGTACATGACCGGCAAGTCCGGGTCGTCGATCGGAGTGATCCAGGTGCCATTCTTTTCCGAAGCATCCTCCATCAGAATCGCGAGCTCCGGGTCGCCCAAATAGTCGTACGGCACGCCGTGCATTCCGCGGGGTAGTTCCTCCGAGGTAAAGAGCCCATGGCGGCGTGCCTGGGATGCAACCACAAACTCCACCGTGGTAGCCCAGTGGCTGTCCATCACAATGACCGTGTCGTAGTCTTCGGTCTCGAAGACGTCTTTGCGCAGCTTCTCGAGCGCAGAGACGAGACTGGAATCCTTGCCCTCGTTGAGCTCCATGCGCTCTTCCTTTGGCAGCATAATGGTGGGTACATGGGCGAGGAGCCCTACCCCAACGACTTCACCCATGACTAACTATTCCTTCCATCCGTGTGGAGCAACGACCGTGTTTTTCACGTCTGCGTAGAAGTCGAATGACCAGGTACCGCCCTCGCGGCCAATACCCGATTTCTTGGAGCCGCCGAATGGTGCCCGAAGGTCGCGTACGAAAAAGCAATTGACCCAGATGGTGCCGGCCACGAGTCGCGAAGTGACCGACTCGGCGTGTGCCTTGTTCCCCGCGACCACGACCGCGGCCAACCCGAACTCTGTGTTGTTCGCCACAGAGACTGCCTCGTCATCCGTCTCAAATGTCTGCATCGTCAGAACCGGGCCAAAGACCTCCTGCGTGACAATTTCGCTACCCGGAGTGGGATCGTTCACGAGGGTCGGCCGGAAATACAGACCGCCGAGTTCGGTATTGGGGGTGCCACCCCAGACAATGTCAGCGCCTTCGGCTGTCGCGCGGTCAACGAAGCCCTTGACGCGATCAAAATGGGTTTGGTGCACCTGCGGGCCGATGTCGGTCTCGGCATCTCTCGGGTCACCCTGCCTGAGCGCAGCCGCTTTAGTGCGGAACGCGGCTGCGAAGGCGTCAGCGATGCTCTCATGAACGAGGATTCTCGTGCCGGAGAGACACACCTGGCCAGCGTTGTCGTACTGCTCGACCGCGAGCTTTGCCGCCAGCTCGAGGTCGGCATCCGCGAGCACGATGAAGGGACTCTTGCCACCGAGTTCGAAGCTGCACGGCGTGAGGTTCTCCGCGGCTGACCTCGCGATGGTCTTTGCCGTGGGCACTGAGCCTGTGAACGAGATCCGACGGAGTCCTGGATGCGCCACAAGTGCGGCGCCAGCTTCCTGGCCGTAGCCCTGAACTACGTTGAACGCACCATCGGGCAGTCCTGCCCGCGTGGTGATGTCTGCGAAGAGCGATGCGGTGAGCGGCGTCCACTCTGCCGGCTTGAGCACAACGGTGTCGCCCGCGGCGAGAGCTGGCGCGATCTTCCAGGTAGCGAGCATCAGGGGTGCGTTCCACGGCGTGATGAGTGCTGCGACGCCGGAAGGATCCCAGGAGATGTGGTTGGTGTGACCGCGGGTTTCAAAGTCTGGATGTCCGAGATGGTTGACGAGCCAGTCAGCGAAAAATCGGAAGTTGTGCGCTACACGTGGCATGACACCGCGAAGGTGACTTCGCAGAAGGGCCCCGTTGTCCATGGTTTCGACCAGTGAAAGCTGCTGCAGATTCTCTTCGACGAGATCTGCGATGCGATTCAAGACAGCAGCACGCTCGAGGGGCGGCATGGTGCTCCACACGGGAAATGCCGCTTGGGCTGCGGCCACCGCTAGGCCGACTTCGCGTTCCCCGCCACGGGCAATGTTGCCCAGAAAGCTGCCATCAATCGGCGAGGTATTGGCGAACGTAGTCTCGGAGGCGACACGTGTGCCGCCGATGAAATGTCGGGTGTCGACACTGACGCCGGCCACGTCGATACTTGTCATGTGCGTCGTTTCCCGTCTCCCCTGACTCGCCCTTAAGTCATTCGGATGCTAATGAATTACCCTAACCGATAGGCAAGGCCTCGACAACTCCCTCGCGAAGATTCGCGGCCAACCCGATGCGCAGTTCCTTGCAGATAATTTCCGGAGTCAAGATGAATTACGTTTACCGTCCACGCATCGCCGTAATTGGAAGGTTCGCGGAGAGCACATCTGCTCTGCGCTCACTCGCCGTCGTCAACGCGCGGGCACTACTTGAG
>JBDTAD010000410.1:0-6173 GCA_039924815.1 Lacisediminihabitans sp. | reverse complement strand
GGTGAGTTCTGGCAGAGCTGCGGTTTGCAGGTCGCGCGCAACGCCTCGAGCGAGAGCCGCCATCCTGACCCCGAGCGAGACTCGGCCGCCGTCGTCCCGAACGGCGAGGCCATGTGCTTCAAGGGTGCGAAGGATGCGATAAGTGATCGAGCGATGCAACCCGAGTCGTTCGCTCAGTTCGCCGATGCTCAGCCCCCCATCCTCGCCAAGCAACTCGAGCATCCGGATGCCACGGTCGAGCGTTTGAGATCCGGTCCTGACAACAAGGGGCTGGTCGTTCGTTGCCATGGCAGATCTCCCGAAGTATAGTAAAGCGATATCAGAACACACAGTTCTATTATAGAACAAAATCGCGATCACGACGAGGTGAAGAGTCATGCAGTTCCATCATCGAGGCTACGTTTCGGGGGATCCTCGAATGCACCCGGCCGCGGGGGTCGGCCTCGACCGACCCGACGAGCTTCCCGATAACGTCGACGTGCTCATCGTGGGCACGGGGCCAGCTGGCATGATCGCCGCCGCTCAGCTCTCTCAGTTCCCCGGAATCACCACCCGCATCATCGAGCAACGCGCCGGGCGGTTGGCCATCGGGCAGGCCGACGGCATCCAGGCTCGAAGCGTCGAAACGTTTCAGGCCTTCGGCTTCGCCGACCGGCTGACGGCGGAGGCCTATCGGATCACCGAGATGGCCTTTTGGAAGCCGGATCCCGCTGACAATTCCCGCATCGTCCGGGCGGCGCGCACGGTGGATGACTCGAGCGGTATCAGCGAATTTCCACACCTTCTGGTCAATCAGGCCAGGGTTCTGGACTACTTCGTCGAGGTGATGGCCTACGCCCCGACCCGCATGACTCCCGACTACGGCTGGACGTTCCGGGGGTTGGAGACCACCGACGACCCGAATTATCCGGTTGCGGTCACCTTGGCGAGAAGCGAGGGAGATCAGGCGTCAGTAGAGCGAGTTATCCGGGCCAAATATGTGCTCGGCGGCGATGGAGCGCACAGCAAGGTGCGCGACGCCATCGGCTGCACCATGGACGGTGACCGCGCGAACCATGCCTGGGGTGTGATCGACGTGCTGGCCGTGACCGATTTCCCCGACATTCGGACCAAATGCGCCATTCAGTCGGAGTCGGGCAGCATTTTGCTGATCCCGCGTGAGGGCGGGCATCTCTTTCGCATGTATGTCGACCTTGGCGAGGTACAGCCCGGACAAGAGCAGGCGGTGCGCGCGACTCCGGTGGAGCAAGTCATCGCTACCGCGAACGAGATCATGCATCCCTACCGACTCGACGTCAAAGATGTGGCTTGGAGCAGTGTCTACGAGGTCGGTCATCGACTGACCTCGCGTTTCGATGACGTGCGGGAAGAAGATCTCGGCACGAAGACGCCTCGGGTGTTTATCGCGGGTGACGCCTGCCACACGCACAGCGCCAAGGCGGGGCAGGGTATGAACGTCTCGATGCAGGACGGCTTCAACCTCGGTTGGAAACTGGGCCACGTGCTCGAGGGACGCAGCCCCGAAGGGCTACTGTCGACCTACTCCGCGGAGCGTCAGGTGATCGCGAAGAACCTGATCGACTTCGACCGCGAGTGGTCCGCCCTAATGGCGACCAAACCCGAAGACCTCGCGGATCCGACCGAACTGGAGGACTTCTACGTGCGGACGGCCGAGTTCCCCGCCGGCTTTATGACGAAGTACCAGCCGTCCATGATCACCGGGCGCGACGCACATCAGCAGCTCGCGACGGGTTTTCCGCTCGGCAAGCGCTTCCGGTCGGAGACCGTCGTGCGCGTGTGCGACGCCAACCCGGTCCACCTGGGGCACCTGGCCTCTGCGGATGGCCGTTGGCGCATCTATGCCTTCGCCCCGACCGGCCCCGATGCGGATGCGCGGCTCACCGACTTCTCGACGTGGATGCTCGACTCACCCGATTCGCCCCTCGCTGCGACCCCAGCCGACGCTGATCTCGACGCGTGGTTCGATGTGAAAGTGATCTATTCGCGCGACCACACCGAGGTCGATATCACCTCGGTGCCTACGGTCTTTCGCCCGCGGGTGGGGCCATTCGCACTGTTCGACGACGAGAAGGTATTCGCGGTTCACCCCGAGCGCAACATATTCGCCGAGCGTGGGCTCAGCGAAGATGGCGTGATCGTGGTCGTGCGCCCCGACCAATACGTGGCGAGTGTGCTGCCGCTGGCCGCCACCAATGAACTGGCCGCGTTCTTCGGGCCGATCACTCGCGCGTGCGACACGGCCCAGAACAGGTGAAACGTCGTAAGGGCGAATCCCACAGAACGCCCTGTTTTCTTCGAGTCAGTTACGAGTGATGGTTTCCGCTGTCACGAACCCACCACGCGTCATCGCAGGGTATCTGGATCGCACCAAAGCGTAGGAGGTAGCGGCCACGGGGTAGGAGTCAACATTCGTGCGTTCCTCGATCTGGTCGATCTCGACAACGACGTCGGCAACATTTCGCTCGGTGAGCACCGCCAGCTTGGTGAGCCCAGCGGCCGTGACGTAACCTATGGAGGGCGTGAGCACGGTGATAACGCCCACCGACGAGGTCGTCGTCAATCGCTCGAGGTCGGGGCTGTTTACTCGGGGTTCCTCTGCTTGCTGAATCAGACGGCTGTGACGAGAGACTCGATGATCGCGTCCGCCGCCTGTGCCGTGCTCGCGGCGCCGCCGAGATCCGGTGTCATGACCCCTGAGGCCAACGTCGCTTCGATGGCGGTGACGACCGCTGCTGCGGCGTCCTGATGTCCGAGATGTTCGAGCATCATCGCACCGGCCCAGATCTGACCGATGGGGTTGGCGATACCTTTCCCGGCGATATCGGGGGCCGACCCATGTACGGGTTCAAACATGGACGGATGCTTGCGTTCCGGATTGAGGTTCGCGCTCGGAGCGATGCCGATCGAACCGACCATCGCAGCCGCGAGGTCGGAGAGGATGTCGCCGAAGAGGTTGGAGGCCACAATGACGTCGTGGCGGGCGGGGTGGAGAATCAGGCTCGCGGCCAGTGCATCGATGAGCACACTGGTCAAGCGGATGTTGGGGTAGTTCGAGAGGGTTTCGGAAACGACCTCGTCCCAGAACGGCATCGTGTGGATGATCCCGTTTGATTTTGTCGCCGAGGTGACTTTGCCCGACCGGGTTCCGGCGAGGTCCGCGGCGAATCGTGTCACTCGCTCTATTCCCCGGCGGGTGAACAGGGATTGCTGATATGCGGCTTCTTCTGGCTGTCCCTGATAGCTTCGGCCGCCTACCGCGGAGTACTCTCCTTCGACGTTCTCTCGCACGATGACGAGGTCGACCTCACTGGCGTTCTTCAGGGGTGATTCGATCCCGGGTAGCGACCGGACGGGCCGGAGGTTCACGTACTGGTCGAACACGCGGCGGATCGGAATGAGCATGCCCCACAACGTTTCCACGTCTGAGATTTCCGGAGCGCCGACTGCGCCGAGGAATATCGCGTCGAAGCCGCCGAGCGTGTCAAGCGCATCGAGGGACATCATCCGGCCGTGACTGACGAAGTATTCTGCGCCCCAGTCGAATTCGTGCCATTCGAGCTTCACGCCGAATCGTTCACCCGCGACATCGAGCACGCGTTGCGCCGCCGGCAGCACTTCCTTGCCGATCCCGTCGCCCGGCAGAGCTGCCACTCGGTGTGTTCGTCTTGCCATGTTGCTTACCTCTTTTTCGGTTGGCGTAATAGGAATTGTGGCTTATAGCGGGCTGACGTCGAGCAACACGTTGATCGCACTTCCTTGTTCCAGCAGCCTGCGGGCCTTGGCGACGTTGTCGTGCGGGAGGTCACCCCGCCCGTAGATAACCGTTGCACGCATAGCCATGCTCCTGTAAGTTGTATGTTGTTGACAATATACACGAGATAGTTGGAGAGCCCCATGACCGCACTGAGCCCGATCCTCAAGCAAGCGACGCCCGTCGTCGTCGAGCGTGCATCCGGTAGTTGGGTCTACGGGACGGACGGCGCGCGCTACCTGGACTTCACAACCGGGATCGGCGTCACCAGCACGGGGCACTGTCACCCGCGCGTCGTGGAGGCCGCCAGGGCTCAGGTCGGCCAAGTCATCCATGCTCAGTTCACGACAGTCATGCACAAGCCACTGATTGCACTCACCCAAGCGCTCGGCGAGGTGCTACCCGAAGGGCTGGACAGCGTCTTCTACGCTAATTCAGGATCCGAGGCCGTCGAAGCATCTCTGCGGTTGGCGCGGATGGCAACCGGCCGACCGAACATAATCGCCTTTCATGGCGGGTTCCACGGCAGGACGGTAGGCGCCGCGTCGTTGACGAGCGCGGGTACGAAGTTCCGTTCCGGCTTCTCACCCTTAATGGGTGGCGTGCATGTCGCCCCGTTTCCGAACGCCTTTCGCTACGGATGGGATCTGGAGACCGCGGTCGATTTCGCACTAGGTGAACTGGACTATCTGATGCAGACGCTGTGCGCCCCCGAGGACACGGCGGCATTCATTATTGAGCCGGTTCTCGGCGACGGCGGGTACATTCCCACACCGCCGCGCTTCCTGGAAGGATTGCGCGATCGTGCGACCGCCATGGGGGTCATCCTCATTCTGGACGAAGTCCAGGCAGGGGTTGGTCGCACCGGCAAATTCTGGGGCCACCAGCACAGCACAATCAAGCCTGATGTTTTGATCACGGCGAAAGGACTAGCGAGCGGCTTCCCCATCTCGGCCATCGCGGCGTCGACTGACTTGATGCAACTGGCCTGGCCGGGCTCGCAGGGCGGAACGTACGGTGGTAACGCTGTTGCCGCCGCCGCAGCCGTTGCGACCCTGCAGGTCATCAAAGACGAGGACCTGGTTGAGAACTCCCGGCTGCGCGGCGAACAACTTCGTCGAGGACTGAACGAATTGCAAACAACCGAGCCGCTGATCGGCGACGTTCGCGGTCTGGGGCTCATGCAGGCGCTCGAGTTCGTGACCCCCAGCGGAGCTCCGAACCCGGTGCTCGCCGCTGCCGTGCAACAAGCTGCCATCGATGAGGAACTGCTGCTGCTCACGTGCGGGCCGGCGGGGAATGTCGTCAGGATCGTTCCAGCGCTGACTGTGAGCGTCGATGAGATCGAATCGGGTCTTGGCAGGCTCACCGCTGCGTTGCACGCCGCAGTGGGTCAGCCCCTGCCTGCAGCCCTTTCTCACTGAGTTCGCTACCAGAATCCCACATCACGCAAAGGACAGAATAATGACGACCGCTCAGGACGCACAGGTAATCATCGATTCGCTGGAACACCGGCTACATATCGAGGGCGAGTGGCAGGAGGCCGAAGGCGGCGCAACCTTCACGGTGGAAAACCCCGCGACGAAACAAGTGATCGCCACGGTCGCAGACGGATCGGCCGTCGATGCCGAACGTGCGATCAAGGCTGCCGGCGACGCCCAGGATGCCTGGGGCCGCACGCCGCCGAGGATGCGCAGTGAGATCTTGCGCCGAGCATATGACCTCGTCGTGGAGCGCACTGAGGACCTCGCCGCCATCATGACCGCGGAGATGGGCAAGCCGCTCGCCGAAGCGAGAGGCGAGGTGGCGTATGCCGCCGAGTTCCTCCGGTGGTTCTCCGAAGAAGCCGTGCGGATTTCAGGCGACTACACGACCAGCGGTGATGGTCGACACCGGTTGCTCGTCTCGCGCGCCCCGGTCGGACCGTGCGTGCTGGTGACCCCATGGAACTTCCCGCTCGCGATGGGCGCCCGCAAGATCGGTCCGGCGATTGCCGCAGGATGCACCATGGTGTTCAAACCGGCCCCACAGACTCCGCTGTCTTCACTGGCGTTGGCGGGGATACTTAAGGAGGCTGGACTCCCGGACGGTGTGTTGAACGTCGTGACGACCACGGATGCATCGGCCGTCGTTTCGACCTGGATGAAGAGCGGGATTGCACGCAAGATCAGCTTCACCGGATCCACCGGGGTCGGGAAGGCTCTGCTATCCCAAGCGGCCGAGAACGTGATGCGCACGTCGATGGAACTCGGCGGAAACGCACCCTTCATCGTCTGTGAGGATGCGGACATCAGCAAGGCGGTCGAAGGCGCGATGGTCGCGAAGCTGAGGAACATGGGCGAAGCCTGCACGGCAGCGAATCGGTTCCTCGTGCATCGCTCGATAGCACCCGAGTTCTCCC
>JBDTAD010000409.1:0-4534 GCA_039924815.1 Lacisediminihabitans sp. | reverse complement strand
CATCGACCATCACCTGAAAAATCCCATGGGCGGTAATGCCTGGGTCCAGGGAATACGTGTCTGGAAAGAGATAGCCTTCGAGGCTCGGCGCTTGCGCAGGTAACCCGAACGACTTGTAGTCCGCTGCGGCTGCCGTCAACTGATCCTTGGTGATGCCGGTGGCCTGGCTGATAGCCGCGAGCCTACTGATGACCCCCTTGACGGTGATGCCTTCTGGAAGCACGACCTGCGTCACTACCTTGTTCTTCGGGTCCTCAATCGCCGCCAGGGCTGACTTCGCGCTCATCTGCTTCTTTAGTGAATAGCTACCCGGGTGAAAACTCACCTGGGGGCTCTGCTTGAGCAGGAGGTCATAGAACGACGCAAACGTCTTTGTCACTCCCGCATCCGCCAAGGTGTGAGCGACATCTTGACCAATCTGCCCATTCTTGATGGTCACGACGACATGTCCGGTGCCCGCCCCTGTGAAGTCATTGGGCTCTTCCCAACCGAGCACGTGCTTGATTTGTGGCTGGAAATTGGACCACGCATACGTTACGCCAACACCGACTACGAGCACGATCGATAGCAATACCCAGAGCCACGCAAGCTTTCGACGCCTACGAGGTCCGCGGCCACCGCGAGAATCTCGAGGTTGACTATTTCGGGGAGGCTTCTTACCAGGGCTCACCGCGTTCCTTGCGTCACGTCGGCTTTGGACCCGGGCGCCTTCACTCGCCGGTGGTCGAATCTCGCCCGGTTGTGAGGCGAAGATGTCGTCCCAGCTTGGTTCATTCGCCACGATGGAATCCTTCGTCGGGGTGGACCAATACGCCGGGCGGGTTACCAGCGCTGCGCTCGAAATCCAACGCATGTTGCAAAATTATAACGGCCGCAACTTGATCAATGATCGGGCGTGATGAACGAACGTTTCTTCCGGCGGCCTTGAGCACTCGCTGCGCAGACACCGTCGATAGCCGCTCATCGACGAGTCGCACAGGAAGCGTGCTGAGCCTACTCAGCGCGTCAGCGAAGCCGGTTGCATCGTTCGTCGACGCGGTGTGCGCCCCGGAGAGAGCGAGAGGAAGCCCCACCACGATTTCAATCGCCCCTTCCTCGCCAGCGAGCCTTATAATCTCGGAAAGAGAGTCGTCGTTGCGGACTACGGTAGCAACCGGAGTTGCGAGCATGCCGTGCATGTCACTCCGGGCCACACCAATACGTACTTTACCGACGTCGACGCCGAGTCGTACGCCTGGACGCATACGAACTAGCCCACGACCGATGAACGGATGCTGTCTAGTGCCGCGGGCACCGCGTCAAGTGTGGATCCACCGCCCTGGGCGAGATCCGCCTTTCCGCCGCCGCCGCCGCCGAGAATCGCCGCTGCAGTCTTTGCGAGCGTGCCCGCTGCGTTCCCCAGCTCCCGCGATTTCTCATTCGTGGCGACTATGACGGCCGGCTTGCCGTCAATGTCAGCAGCCAGTGCTACAACAACGGGATCCGCGCCCAAGCGAGAACGCACTGTCGTCACCAAGGAGCGCAGTTCGTCCGAGGACTTGAGGCGTCCGACATCAGCGCCGAGGAATACGACGGCTCCCGCTCTGATGACGTGTTCGAGCAGCGCTGGCACGCGCTCGAGCAGTGCGGCACTCTCGAACTCGCCAATGCGCTTCTCTGCCGCCTTCAAACTTGCGACGAGCTCCGAAATGCGCTCCGGGAGCTGCTCGCGGGGAGTCTTTAAGTGCGAGGTGAGCTGTGACACGATGGCGCGCTCAGCTGCGAGGTCCCGAAAAGCCTCGATTCCGACCAGCGACTCAATGCGTCTGTTCGACGAGCCAACTGAGGTCTCGCTAATCATGCTGATCACGCCTACTTCGGAGCTGCGGTTGACGTGCGTACCCGCGCACAGTTCACGCGACCAAGGTCCGCCGATGTCGACAACGCGCACGGTCTCGCCATACTTTTCACCGAAGAGAGCCATCGCTCCCAGCGACTTCGCTTCCGCGAGTGGCATGATCCGGGTGTCAACCTCGAGATTCTGCCGGATTGCGGTGTTCGCAATCTCTTCAATTTCCGTGCGGGTAGCAGGCGACAGTGGCTTGTTCCAGTTGAAATCGAGCCGCATGTAACCCGCCTTGTTGTACGAGCCAGCTTGATGAGCCTGCTCGCCGAGAACCTGACGCAGCGCGGCATGGATGAGGTGTGTAGCTGAGTGGGCCTGAGTCGCACCACGACGCCAGCTTTCATCCACGACGCTCGTGGCAGCGTCACCGACACCGATTTCGCCCGAACGCACCTGCACCCGATGGCTGATAAGCCCCTTCACTGGTCGCTGCACATCGAGCACCTCAAGGTCGAAGCCCTTGCCTACAATGGTCCCGGCATCCGCCTCTTGTCCTCCGGACTCCGGGTAGAGCGCAGTTTCGGTCAAGATCACCTCGGCGATGTCGCCCATCACGGCTCGGTCGACAGAAACCCCGTCCACGATGATGCCGAGCACGCTGGAATCGGTCGTGAGGTAGTCGTATCCGGTGAATGAGGTCTCCCCCGCTGCGCGGAATTCGCTGTACACGGACAGGTCCGCGAGCAAAGTCTTTTTAGCCTTAGCGTCAGCCTTCGCCATCCTGCGCTGCTCTGACATGAGCGCATCGAACGCGCCACGATCGACAGAGAGGCCCGCCTCGTCTGCCATTTCGAGCGTGAGGTCAATAGGGAAGCCAAAGGTGTCGTGAAGGAGGAACGCAGTGTCGCCAGCGAGTTGGGGCGAGCCCGCCTTTTTCGTCTTATCGACTGCTGTGTCGAGGATGGTGGTACCACTGGCGAGAGTGCGCAGGAACGTCTCTTCTTCCGCGTACGCGAGTCGACTGATTCGTTCGTAGTCACCCTCGACCTCCGGGTAGGCGGATTTCATGGCGTTACGTGAGGCGGGAAAGAGCTCACCGAAGGTGGGCTCGTCGACACCGAGCAGACGCATCGATCGAACAGTGCGCCTGAGTAGCCGACGAAGGATGTACCCGCGCCCTTCATTCGATGGCGTGACACCATCTGACATGAGCATCAGTGCCGAACGGACGTGATCCGCGACAACACGCATACGCACGTCATCGTCGTGCGCGGCCCCGTACCTGCGTCCGGACAATTCCGCCGCTCGATCGAGTACTGGCCTCACCTGATCGATCTCGTAAAGGTTCTCGACGCCCTGTTTGAGAAACGCGACGCGCTCGAGCCCCATGCCCGTATCGATATTCTTCTTGGGCAAATCACCGAGTATTTCAAACTCCTTACCCACGCCCTCGCCCCTGAGGTACTGCATAAAGACGAGGTTCCAAATTTCGACGTAGCGGTCATCGTCTGTCGCGGGACCGCCATCGCGGCCGTACGCGGGTCCGCGGTCGAAGAATATCTCGGAGCAGGGGCCCGCGGGCCCTGGAAGACCCGTCGACCAGTAGTTAGTGTCCATGTCGAGGCGCTGGATGCGCTCCTCTGGTAGGCCGGCGATCTTACGCCAGAGCGCGAAGGCTTCGTCATCGTCCTTGTAGACGGTGACCCACAGATCCTTCTCGTCGAACCCGTAGCCGCCGGACGCTTCGGACCCCGTGAGCAACTCCCAGGCGTACTCGATCGCCTGCTCTTTGAAATAGTCCCCGAAGGAGAAGTTGCCGTTCATCTGGAAGAAGGTTCCGTGGCGGGGGGTTTTGCCCACCTCTTCGATGTCCAAAGTGCGGATGCACTTTTGCACGCTGGTCGCGCGCGGGTATGGCGCGGGCACGAGTCCGGTGAGGTACGGAACGAACGGAACCATGCCTGCAACGGTGAAAAGCAAGGTCGGATCATCGCTGACCAAGGAAGCGGAGGGAACGACGGTGTGACCGCGCTCCGCGAAGAAGTCAAGCCAACGTTGACGGATTTCAGCGGTTTGCATGGGGTTCTGAGTGTGCGCTTCCTATGTGGTGAGCCGACACAGTGCCGGCAATCAAAATGTGCCGAGGAGGCCTAGCCGCGTTCGGAGAGATTCGCGATGACATCCTCGGCATCCGTGACAGCCGCACGAAGCTCTGCTTCACGCGTCTTGTAGCCATCCACGACGGCGTCGCTGAACTCTCTGGCCTTTGAATTGACATCCTCAAAGAACGCCCGGCCCTGCGGAGTCTGATTGACCCGGTGCGCCGCGTAGAACCCGATTCCGACGCCTACGATCAGCCACAGTATGTTCTTCATGCCCAACCGCTCCCTAGTGAGTGTCTTTCGTGCCCGTAACGAGATTCAAGCTTACTTCGTGGACTGATGGCGCTCGCGGCGCCCGAAACTGCGGATGCCCGCTCGGACTGCTGCGGAGAATCCAGCGAGCTTAATCAGTGGTCCCCCCAGCGTCGCGGCGAACAGAGCGATGAGTGCCGACACGTTGCCAGTAGCTTCAGCCACACCGCTCATGATGGTGTCCACTCTGGCCAGTTGTTTGTTCGTCTCCGCGACCGTTGTCGCGGCTTCGTCGAGGATGGGGGCGATACCGTCCGAGAGCTCGCTGATGGCGTGCCGCGTCTCATCCAGCACG
>JBDTAD010000408.1:0-1730 GCA_039924815.1 Lacisediminihabitans sp. | reverse complement strand
GGCTGGTGCGCGACTCGTCCGCCGAAGATGCGGGAGGCAGGGCAGTGATCACGGCGTCACCTGCGGGGGGAATGGGTTCGCTCATGCGCCTGCAGATTGCGGCCCAGGGAATCCAGGTCGAGGATGTTGTGCGCACTCGATTGCTGCTTGAAACCTCCATAGTGAAGGGACTAGCTGCGCGCAGTGAGGCAGCCGACCTCAGCACCATGACCCATCTTCTGGACGCGATGGAAAATCCCGAACTTTCACAACCGGAGTTTCTTGCGCTGGACGCGCAATTTCATCTTTCGCTTGCCGAGGCGGCGGATAATCAGGTGGTGACCGCCGTGATGGCTGGACTCCGCAAGTCGATCGAGAGCTTCGCGCTCAAAGGCGCACCGGGTTTGGTGGGCTGGGCCACGGTCATCGACCAGCTGCGGGATGAACACCGCGGAATTGCGATGGCCGTCATTGCGGGTGACGGTGAGCTCGCGGCAGAACGGGTTCACAACCACATCTCGAACTACTATGCCGCTGCTCATTTGGTCAAATACGTGCCCTACCGAGGCTAGACGGAGCCACCCCCTGAAAGTCGCCGCTACTCGCCCGCAGTCGAGGCTCGAACGATCAGCTCGGGGTGAAAGACCACCTGTCTGGGGGCGCGCGTGGGGTCATCCGCCTCTTCTATGAGGATCTGGACAGCGGTCTTACCGATGAGCGCGCTCTGCTGGCGGATCGACGAAAGCGGCACCACGGAAGCACTCGCGAAGTCGATGTCGTCGTAACCGATCAGCGCGATGTCGCGGGGA
Organism: Lacisediminihabitans sp.; assembly: GCA_039924815.1. GTDB lineage: Bacteria > Actinomycetota > Actinomycetes > Actinomycetales > Microbacteriaceae > Parafrigoribacterium_A. The sequence continues at coordinate 942 of JBDTAD010000408.1, read as the reverse complement.
ACGTGCAGCGCCCCCTGCATATTCAGCGCCTGCAGCACCCCCATCGCAATCAAGTCATTCGCCGCGAAGATGGCGTCGGGCCGGCCAGCTGGCTCACGGGCCAGGATGTCGTTGCCCGCTTCCCTGCCCTCGATGACACTGAGCGCCCGCGTGCGAATGAACTCGAGGGAGACCTCCGGATGCTCGGCCACGACCCTGCGCGCACCCTCTAGCCGGTCGGCCACCTGCCGGATTTCCTCCGGGCCGCCGACGAACGCGATTGCGCGCCTGCCGATGTCGATCAGGTGTTCGACCGCTAAGCCGCCACCGGCAACGTCGTCAACGGACACGGAACTGTACGAGGTGTCGGCGCTCGTGCGGTCGACGAGCACGGCGGGGATACCCCGGTCGTGGAGGCGACGCAGGCGAGCGGTGACATCGCCGAACGGCGAGATCAGCACACCGTGCATCCGCTGCTGTTCAAAGAGGTCCAGATAGCTTGCCTCGCGGTCCGCCTTTTCATCGCTGTTGCCCAGGATGACCGAGAGGCCGGCGAGAGCCGCCTCGTCTTCGGCTCCCCTCGCTAGGTCGGTGAAGAAGGGGTTGCGAACATCGAGCACGATGAGCCCGATGGACTTGCTGTGGCCCGCGCGTAATTGGCGGGCGGCGTCGTTGCGCACGAATCCGAGAGCGTTGATGGCTTCGTGCACGCGTTCCGCAACCGCGGGTGAAACTTTCTCCGGCCGATTCATCACGTTGGACACCGTGCCCACGGAGACACCGGCTCGCGCAGCGACATCCTTGACGCTCACCGACATTGCGTGCCTCTCTGCTCTTCGCCGCCACTGAGGCGCTTCTTGAATGATGTCAGTATTGCGCACTGTTCGACCACAAGTTTGGAACGATTCATTCTCGGACTTGACTCGGGAGACTAAGCCGTCGTAGAGTGCTATCCAATCCTAA
>JBDTAD010000407.1:0-1995 GCA_039924815.1 Lacisediminihabitans sp. | reverse complement strand
TTGAGCATCTCGAGCACGTAGCGGTCGCCCACCGCGGTCTGCAGCACGGTCACGCCGTGCTCCTCCATTGCGACCCGCAGCCCGAGGTTGCTCATGACGGTGGCAACGAGGGTGTTGTCGGTGAGAGTGCCGCGCTCCTTCATGGACAACGCGATCACGGCCATGATCTGATCCCCGTCGACAACGCGCCCGGAGTGATCGATCGCGAGACATCGGTCGGCGTCGCCGTCGTGGGCAATACCCAAGTCAGCGCCGGTCTCGAGAACTGCCGCCGCGAGCTTCTCGAGGTGCGTCGACCCGACGCCATCGTTGATGTTGTAGCCATCGGGCTCTGCACCCATCACGGTGACCTTCGCGCCGGCGAGAGTGAAGACCTCGGGTGAAACCCCCGAGGCGGCACCGTGGGCACAGTCAAGCACCACATGAATGCCGTCGAGACGATGCGGAAGCGTCGAGATGAGGTGCAGCGCGTAACGATCCTCGGCGTCCGCGAACCGGCGGATGTGTCCAACCTCAACACCAGTGGGGGCCAGCTTGGGCTCGCCGAGCGCTGCTTCGATGCGGTCTTCGACGACATCCGGCAGTTTGGTGCCGCCTGAGGCGAAAAACTTGATTCCGTTGTCGCAGGCAGGGTTGTGCGATGCGGAGATCATCACGCCGAAGTCGGCTTTGAAATCCGCAACGAGGAAGGCGAGCGCGGGAGTCGGGATGACGCCGGCGTCGTAGATGTCCACGCCAGAGCTCGAGAGCCCAGCAGACACCGCGGCCGAGATGAACTCGCCCGAGACGCGCGGATCACGCGCAACGACAGCGATCGGACGTCGGCCAGAAGCGCGACGACCGTCTGCCACCCTGCCCTTACCCAGAACCACAGCAGCGGCCTGGGCAAGGCCAAGGGACAACTCGACGGTCAGATCGTGGTTCGCGAGTCCGCGAACACCATCCGTTCCGAAAAGACGGGGCATTGCAGCTGCACCGCCGAAATTAGCGCTTGGAGAACTGAGGGGCCTTACGCGCCTTCTTGAGTCCTGCCTTCTTACGCTCCTTGACGCGCGCGTCACGGCTAAGGAATCCGGCCTTCTTCAGCGCGGCGCGGTTGTTCTCTTCGTCGATCAGGTTGAGCGAACGAGCGATGCCGAGACGCAGCGCGCCGGCCTGGCCGGAGGGGCCACCACCTGTGATGCGTGCGATCACGTCGTAGCTGCCGAGCAGATCAAGAACCTTGAACGGGTCGTTGATGAGCTGCTGGTGAAGCTTGTTCGGGAAGTAGTCAGCGAGCTCACGGCCGTTGACCGTGAAGTTGCCGGAGCCGGGGGTGATGCGCACGCGGGCGATGGCCTGCTTGCGACGGCCCACGGCCGCACCGGGAACGTTGAGCACGGCGCGGGGAACCTTAACCGCGGCCTCGGCCGGGGTCTCGGTCGAGTAGCTGCCGGTGGAGTCTGTGGAATCGATGGAGCCAGCGCCCTCGAGTGAATCTGCGATCTTCGCCATTATGGAAATCCTTATGAGTTCTTGGCGCGCTACTGCGCGACCTGGCCGAGGGTGTAGGTCTTGGGCTGCTGCGCAGCGTGGGGGTGCTCTGCGCCTGCGTAGACCTTGAGCTTGGTGAGCTGCGCCCGGCCAATCGAGTTCTTGGGGAGCATGCCGCGAACGGCCTTCTCGACCGCGCGGGTCGGGTGCTTCTCGAGCATCTCGACGTAGGTGGTGGCGCTGATGCCGCCCGGGTAACCGGAGTGGCGGTAGGCCTTCTTCTGCGTGAGCTTGGCGCCGGTCAGGGCGATCTTCTCGGCGTTGATGATGATGACGAAGTCGCCCATGTCCATGTGAGGAGCAAAGGTGGCCTTGTGCTTGCCACGGAGCAGGACGGCCGCGTGGCTGGCTAGGCGTCCGAGGACGATGTCGGTCGCATCGATGATGACCCAGTCACGCTGGACATCTTCGGGCTTGGGAGAAAAGGTGCGCGTCACAATAGTGCTGCTTTCTGATCGAAAT
>JBDTAD010000406.1:0-2789 GCA_039924815.1 Lacisediminihabitans sp. | reverse complement strand
AACATGGCAAAAGTCGTTGCGGGTCAAATGACGGTGCCGCAGGCGGTCGACGACCTGAGCACGCAGATCGACACCTTACTGAAGACAACGGCTAGCAAGTGACGTTCGCCACAAAGCGTGGACGGCGGTCCAACACAAAGTTGGGCCGCCGGCTCGCCCCGTATCTGTTCGTCGCGCCAAACATGTTGATCTTTGCGATCTTCATCATCTTTCCGGCAATAAACGGTTTCAACATCAGCTTCTACAACAGCAACAACGGACGCACTTTCAATTTCGTCGGCTTCGGCAATTACGCCACGCTGGTCAGCGACGCCGATTTCTGGTCGGCAGTGCGGAACACACTTGTTTTCGTTGTGCTCTTCGTCACCCTTACAACCTGGCTCGCAATCCTGTTAGCAGTCACGTTAAATGCCCAAGTCCGGGCGAAGGGGTTTTTTCGTACTGTCGTCTTCCTGCCGGTGCTGCTGTCACCCGTTGTGATCGGTTTGCTGTGGAACTGGATCTTTGACCGTCAAAATGGACTTCTCAATATTGCTTTGAGCCACGTCGGGCTCGGCGCTCCCGGCTGGTTGGTTTCATCAGGTTTAGCCATGGGTGTGACCATCTTCGTCGCACTCTGGACCCACACCGGCTTCTACACCATCATCCTGCTGGCTGGCCTCCAGGGCATCGACGGGAATGTCTATGAGGCGGCCAGGCTCGATGGAGCTGGCCCCTTCCAGACGCTCCGCTCGATCACTCTGCCGTTACTGCAGCCGACGGTGTTTGTCGTGATTATTCTGGCTGCTATTACTGCATTCCAGGCCTACGACTTCATCTATACGTTGACGGGCGGTGGACCAATCGGTGCGACGACGCTGCTGGTCCAGTACATCTATGACCACGCGTTCCAGTCGCCGATCGAATACGGCCTTGCAAGTGCGGCTGGCGTCGTCTTGTTCTTGACCGTACTTTTCGCGACATTGATCAGCTTCTTCATTGGGCGAAAGAGGGAAGCAGTATGAGTGGCTCCAACATCTTTGTAAGGAAGGTTGAGGCGAATTCGCAGTCGCCTCGCACGTGGACGACCATGTCCAGCGGGAAGGCGCCGTCGCTGCTCGTCGTCGCCCGGGGAGTCCTGCTTGTACTTGGGATTATCGTCGTGCTGGTGCCGATCGCCTGGCTAGTGTTGTCATCGTTCAAGACGCCGACTGAGTTGGCCTCTCGACCGCAGGTCCTTCTGCCAGCATCGTTAGCGCCAACCAACTATGTGGACGCTCTGCAACGGTTCGGGTTCCTGACGTACCTACGAAACAGCGTGGTCGTCACCGTGGCCGCTACGGCGCTGACTCTAGTCGTGAACTCGATGGCGGCCTATGCGTTTTCTAAGTACAACTTCCGGGGCCGCGATTTTCTTTTTGTTACTACGCTTGCAACGATCATGATTCCGTTGCAAGTGATTTTGATCCCCGTGTACCAGGTAATTTCGTCGCTGGGCATGGCGAACACTCTCTGGGGCCTGATCATTCCAGGCGCGGCTACACCAACCGGTGTCTTTCTATTGCGGCAATATATGCTGACTATCCCCGATGAGCTGATCGAAGCTGCTCGGATCGACGGGGCAGGAGAGTTTCGAATCTTCCTGACTGTAATTATCCCTCTGGCCAAACCCGCTCTGGCGGTTTTGACAATCTTCTCCGTCATCTGGAGATGGAACGACTTCGTGTGGCCTCTGATAGTAGCGCAGAGCCAATCGGTGTATACGCTTCCCGTTGCGATCGCTCAGTTCAGTGGGGAGCTTGTTGTGCCGTTTAACTTGGTGCTCGCGATGTCAGTTCTGTCGATTCTTCCCATCATCATCATCTTCCTGTTTTTACAGCGGAACATCGTGTCCGGTATTGCGCAGACTGGGCTCAAGTAATTGCAACGCTGCGGAAGGTCATTGCGACAATGATGCCTCGTGCGATCCAGGGGGGCTGCGGACGAGCACGCTCCGGACGCAACAGCAACCTGCTCGACGCAGGTGAGCGACTCAACACTGGCGCGGTTCGGCTAGGCCTCATATTCGCGTTCGCGGCGTGGATCACCTTCAGCGCGTCGGATGGGTTCTGAAGTCAGTCGAGCCGCAGCTTGACAATCCGATGGTCGGAGAACTGACTGCTACCGTGGGGCTCGCAGACGTGCTCCAGGGTGGCCCAGAGTCCGTTCTTGACGTTGACTTCGCTCTCCGCAGGATCATTCCCGTCGAAATCGCGAAATCGCGCGAGTTTCGCGACGCTGTCGTATCCCAGTTTTCAGAAGTGCGCCGCCTGACCGCGTCGCCACGATCATCGAATGGACAGTAAAAATGCCTAAAATTTCCTCCCTACTCGTTCAGGACGTGCGTTTTCCCACGTCGCTAGAGCTCGACGGCTCCGACGCGGTCAACCTCGATCCGGACCACTCGGCGGCGTACCTCACGATCACCGTGGACGATCCGTCCTGGCCGAAGGGCCACGGCTTCGTGTTCACGGGTGGTCGCGGCAACGACGTGCTCTGTTACGCGATCGAGGCAGTCGCGAAACTCTTGCCAGATGAGCCTGTCGAAGACATGCTCGATCACCTGGGTGAGGTCTCGCGCCTCCTCGTGCACGACTCTCAGTTCCGCTGGATCGGGCCAGAAAAGGGCGTCAGCCACATGGCTGCGGGTGCCGTGATCAATGCGCTCTGGGACATCAAGGCGAAGCGCGCGGGCCTGCCGCTCTGGAAGCTGCTGGCTTCGATGACGCCCGAGGAACTCGTTGATGTGGTCGACTTCGGCCACATCACCG
>JBDTAD010000405.1:0-2089 GCA_039924815.1 Lacisediminihabitans sp. | reverse complement strand
TCCTCTGGTTCACCCTCGGTAAGGATCGCAGTACCGGCAGCAGCAGGGCGCGCAGTGTGGCACCGGATGACGACCCGGCCTTCCTCAGAAGCCTCGGCTCCGATCAGGAGCAAGACGAGCGCATCCGCAAGCTTGAGCAAGAGCTCGCCGACCTCGACGACGACAGCAAGGACTGATGGCAGGGTCGAGTCCCGCCACTGAGTTTGCGGTGGCGCTGCTGGCCGGGTTCGTGCGTGCTGGAGTGCGCGACGTCGTGCTGAGTCCCGGATCCAGATCACAGGCGCTGGCGCTGGCCGCAGCAAGCTACGAGGCTGCCGACATCATCCGACTGCACGTTCGCATTGATGAACGCGTCGGCTCCTTCCTCGCCCTCGGCATTGCCGTCGAAACGCACACTCCCGTACTCGTCATCACCACCTCCGGTACCGCGGTGGCCAACCTGCACCCTGCGGTGCTTGAGGCACACCACTCCGGCGTTCCTCTCATCCTTCTCACCGCGGATCGCCCGGCCGAACTCCGAGGCGTCGGTTCGAATCAGACCACTCAGCAGCCCGGCTTCTTCGGTTTCGCCACCGGCTGGACCAGGGATGTCGAGGCGCCGAGCGAGACCGAGTTCGATCCCGATTACCCCGACGAGCTCGCCCGCGAGGCCTACTCTGCTGCTGCGGGCCACTCCTCCGTTCCTGGACCGGTGCAGCTCAACCTTGCCTTTCGCGAGCCGCTATCTGGGGTGATCGGGGAGCTGCCCACGTTGCAGGGTCTCGACAGGTTCGACCAGCCTGGAGGAGCAGATCAGGCCGGAGCGCCAGGCCAGCTTGGAGGGCCAGATCAGCGCACAGTGATCGAGGCGCAGCCGTACACCGTCGTGGTCGCGGGGCACGGGGCGGGAGAGCTCGCCGAGCAGACCGCGCGCGCTCTCGGCGCTCCACTGCTCGCCGAGGTGTCCAGCGGCGCACACTTCGGGCCCAACCTCGTGGTGGCCTATCGCCGGCTGCTCAACGACGCCCATTTCGGTGGCCGGGTCGAGCGAGTGATCGTGTTCGGGCATCCGACTCTCAGCCGCGAGATCCCGGCGCTGATCCAGCGTGACGGGGTGCACACGATAGTGGTGCGCGGCTCGTCTCCCATCGACTACAACCCGGGTCACCGGGTGGGCGAGATTCTCGATGGCGTCGGGGTGACCGGTTCGCCAGACGGCGACCGGGCCTGGCTGGGCAGTTGGGTACACACGAGCAGGCAACTGCTTGAGCAGCCCTCAGAGGAGCTGAGTCACGAGCAGTCCGTGCCGTCCGTGGCAATCAAGCAGATGCAGGTCTTCCGCGAGCCAGTGACGAGGCGGATGCTCGTCGAGGCCGTGTGGCGCATCACGTGGCCGCACGATCGACTCATTCTCGGCGCCTCGCGACTGATCCGCGAGGCGGACGCCGTTGTACCCGGCAAGCGCGTTTCGGTGCACGCGAACCGTGGCCTCTCCGGCATCGACGGAACAATTGCCACAGGGCTCGGTATTGCCCTGGCAAGCCAGTCGGATGCCGCTTCCGCCATCGGCGTGACGCGCGTACTTCTCGGCGACCTGGCCGCGCTGCACGATGCCGGTGCACTGCTGTTCGGCGACGGCGAGCCCCGCCCACTCATCCAGGTGATCGTCGCCAACGACGGCGGCGGCACGATCTTCGATGGACTCGAGGTGGCGGCGACCGCGCGCCCCAAGAACTTCGACCGCGTGATGCTCACTCCGCAGTCCGTCGACCTGAAGGCGCTCGCGGCCGCCTACGGATGGCACTACCTGCTCGCGAGCAGCCGGGGCGAACTCGACGAGGCGCTCTCGGCATCCGCTGGCCCGATCATCATCGAAGTGCCGCTTCCCCGTGAGTAGTATCGGGCCATGACAGCGTGGAAGAGCGATCCAGCCGATCTCCTGAAGGTGGGCGAAGGTTTCGTGCTCGCCGACGTCGACACCTCCTCGATTCCGGGCATCAAGGGCAATAAGTCTGCCGGGGCGAAGATTCTCGCAGCGAATGCCTCAGCGCTGGCGAGCCAGCAGGAACGGCTCTTCGCCGAGAGTCGTTTTGGCGGTGAGCGGTCGCTT
>JBDTAD010000404.1:0-3577 GCA_039924815.1 Lacisediminihabitans sp. | reverse complement strand
AACGACGAGCGCACGTGCAGGGTGACGCCGTGCCGCCGCGCATATTCCACCGCGCGAATATACAAAACCTTGGCTCCGGATGCCGCCAGCTCCAGCATCTCCTCGCTCGTGATCTGTTCCACCTTGCGGGCGTTGTGCACGATGCGGGGGTCGGCAGTAAAGATGCCGTCGACATCCGTGTAAATCTCACAGACATCCGCCTTGAGAGCTGCGGCGAGCGCCACCGCGGTGGTGTCAGAACCTCCGCGGCCGAGGGTCGTGATGTCCCCTGTGCTGCGATTGAAACCCTGGAATCCAGCAACGATCGCGATGGCGCCAGCGTCGAGAGCGGCGCGAATGCGACTGGGATTGACCTCGACGATGCGCGCGCTGCCGTGTTTGGCATCCGTCATCATGCCGGCCTGGCTGCCCGTGTAGGAGCGCGCTTCATCACCCTGGCTCTTGATCGCCATCGCGAGAAGTGCCATCGAGATGCGCTCGCCCGCGGTGAGGAGCATGTCGAGCTCGCGACCGGATGGGAGCGGCGACACCGAGAGGGCGAGGTCGAAGAGTTCATCGGTCGTATCGCCCATGGCGGACACCACAACGACAACTTCGTGGCCGGCGCTGTGCGTCTCAACGATTCGCTTGGCAACGCGCTTGATGCTCTCCGCGTCTGCAACGGAGGAGCCACCGTACTTCTGCACGATTAAGCTCACGTAAATCTCCCGGGACTGTTCTGGCTGGGCTGGGGTCTGTCAGGGCCACGTTGCCCGCCTCGACCCACCCCACATGGGCCGAATATCTGATTCTACCGGCTAGCTTTCTGGCAGGGTGCTCTGTTGCACGCCTACTAGTGCTCCACCACTCGGCGGCCCTCGAAGGCTCGGCCCAGAGTGACCTCGTCGGCGTATTCGAGATCGCCGCCCACCGGCAGGCCGGAGGCAAGACGAGTCACCGTGAGGTCAAGGTGCATGAGCATGCGCGAAAGATAGGTCGCTGTGGCCTCGCCCTCGAGGTTCGGATCGGTCGCGATGATGACCTCGGTGACCGTTCCGTCGGCGAGCCGCTGCATGAGTTGACGGATGCGCAGTTGGTCGGGACCAATGCCGTCGATCGGGCTGATCGCGCCGCCGAGCACGTGGTAAAGGCCTCGGAATTCGCGAGTGCGCTCGATCGCCACGACATCCTTCGCCTCTTCCACAACGCAGATCGTGGCGGGCGAACGGCGCGGATCACGGCAGATATTGCAGTGCTCTTGCTCGGTGACGTTGCCGCAGATTTCGCAGAACCGCACCTTGTCTTTGACCTCCATGAGCACCTCGGCGAGGCGAGTCACGTCGAAGGTCTCGGTCTGCAGGATGTGGAACGCAATGCGCTGCGCCGACTTCGGCCCGATGCCGGGGAGCCTGCCCAGTTCGTCGATGAGCTCCTGGACGATGCCCTCGTACCCCGCCACGCGTTAGCCCTCCCTCGGAGCGACTTTGGGGGCGACGGTCTGCTCCTCGATGAAGCTGGCGCCGAGGATCTCACGCACCACGGATTCACCGTAGCGCTTCTTCTCGTACGCGGGTTTCTCTGGTTTTTGCTCGGGCGGTGCCTGCTTCTCGGGCGGTACCGCGGGCTGTGCCGCCGGCTTCGCACTCTTCGTGACAGCCGGTTTCGCCACGGGCTCCGGGCGCGCGGGCCGGGTCTCCGGTTCGGAGTCGCTGACGGGCGCTGTGTACCAGGAGTTGCCGTCTGGAGTGGGCGGTTCGACATCCGGCTCTGTGGGCTCCGGCGGGGTTTGGGTTTCATCCGCTGCGGATGCCTGGGGCTGTCGGCCCGCGGGCGCTGCCGGGGCTGATGGCGTTGATGCCTGCGTCGCAGCCGCAGCTGTCGCTCTCGTCATTTCGACCCGCGCGATCAGTTTCGGGGTGAAGCCGAGCACCTCGAAAACAGCCTTCTTGAGGTAGTCCCCCACGCCGTCGCCGGGCTTGCTCTGCTGCTTCAGCGCATCAACGTCGTTCTGACTTTGGAACGACAACACCAGGATGCCGCCCTCGCGCAGTTCGAGAGGCTTGGCCGTGAAGACGACCATCCACGCGTTGCGCTTGGCCTTCTGCACCGCGTCGAGCACCTCTGGCCAGGCGTCTTTCACCTGCTGGAGGGTGACCTCGGTGGGAGAGGTGGGAGGTGTGGATGTCGCTTTTGCTGGCACGGGCGCTTCGACGGGCTCAGCGACCGGGGATTTCACTTCGACGGGCTCGACCTGCGGCGTCTTTTGGGCCTGCGCGGTGACCTGATTGGTGGAACTCGAGCCGGAGCCGGCAGTGTGGTTGGCCTCTTGGCGCGCTGGAGCTGTGGGGAGCGCGGAGCGGTCCTGCGACGCCAGCGCCGACTGAGCTGGGCCCACGCCGCCGGTTCCGAACGATGCGCCAGCATCGGGCGCCGTGCCGGTGGGGAGCGAAGTCGGTAATGCCTTCGGCCCGGCTTTCGACGGCCCCCCGTCGCCCGACAAAACGTCGGAAACCCCGATGCGCCGCTCCAACCTCTCTACGCGCGCAAGCGTCCCGCGCTCGGAGTCGTCGCTCGCGGGCACGAGCACCCGGGCGATCATGAGTTCGAGATGCAGGCGCGGGGATGTCGCCCCGGTCATTTCGTTGAGAGCGGCGCTAACGACATCTGCGGTTCGGGACAGCTCTGCGACGCCGAAGAGCGCGGCCTCCTTGGCCATGCGATCGAGTTCGTCCTGTTGCACGCCGCGCAGTACGGCGGCTGCACCCGCGCCGGTCGCCGCCACGACGATGAGATCACGCAGCCGCTCCAGGAGGTCTTCGACGAAGCGCCGGGGGTCTTGCCCGGTCTGGATGACTCGGTCCACTGAGCCGAACGCGGCAGCAGCATCCGCGGTTCCCAGGGCCTCGATCACGTCGGCGAGCAGCGCCCCATGGGTGTATCCGAGCAGCGCCACCGCGCGTTCGTATTGAACGCTCAAGCCCTCGGACCCGGCGATGAGCTGGTCGAGCAGCGAGAGCGTGTCTCGCACGCTGCCGCCACCTGCACGGACGACGAGCGGCAGAACTCCGGGCTCGACCTCGACCTTTTCGCTGGTCGCGAGCTGCTGCACGTATTCGAGCATCTGGGCGGGTGGAACAAGGCGGAACGGATAGTGGTGGGTGCGCGAGCGGATGGTGCCGATGACCTTTTCGGGCTCGGTCGTCGCGAAGATGAACTTGACGTGCTCCGGCGGCTCTTCGACGATCTTGAGCAGCGCGTTGAAGCCCTGCGGGGTGACCATGTGCGCTTCGTCGAGGATGAAGATCTTGTAGCGGTCGCGGGCCGGGGCGAACACGGCGCGCTCACGCAGGTCACGCGCATCGTCTACGCCATTGTGGCTGGCGGCGTCGATCTCCACGACATCCAGCGAGCCGCTGCCGTCGCGGCTCAGCTCGACGCAGCTCGGGCAGACACCGCACGGAGTATCCGTTGGGCCCTCTGCGCAGTTGAGGCAGCGGGCGAGAATGCGGGCGGATGTCGTCTTGCCGCAGCCGCGTGGGCCACTGAACAGGTACGCGTGATTGACCCGATCATTGCGGAGCGCGGTGCGGAGCGGATC
>JBDTAD010000403.1:0-4849 GCA_039924815.1 Lacisediminihabitans sp. | reverse complement strand
ACGGTGCCCCCGGCATATACTCCGCGCGCTATGCCGGTACGAGGGACGATGTGGACAACTACCGTCTTCTGCTCACAAACCTCGGCGATAATCCGAACCGCACAGCAAACTTCATGTGCGCGGCGGCGATTGTCGTGCCAGCCGGTGTAGGCCGGGATGCCGTGGCCGCCCCGTTCGAGCATGCCGAGTTGGGTGTGTGGCCGGGCACCATCGCGCAGGAGACCGCGGGAGTCGGCGGATTCGGCTATGACCCGATCATCATCCCCGATGGCCTCTCGGTGACTTCAGCGGAACTGAGCGCTGAGGAGAAGAACGCGATCAGCCACCGTTCCCGCGCGTTTGCGCAGATCATGCCGATGGTGCGCGCGCACATCCTGTAACCCCGGCCCACCGCAGCAGCGGGTAGCGTTGATACCGACATGACTAACGACGACATCAGCCCTATTCCCCTCGATGAACCCCTCGAAGCGCGCATTGCGCTCGCGGTGGGGCGCTACGGCGAGGCGCGCGTGACTGCCATGGCGGTTGGCCTGCTGCAGGCGCGCGACGAGGGCGATGAGATTCTGCTGTACCTCGGTGGGCGTCACGCTCAGGGTGTGCTCGATGGTGCGCCAGCACTGTACTGGCCCGAGCTGTGGGGTGCTCGCGCGCTGGGCTACGTGTGGGGCGAGGGAGATGGGGCCGACGCTGCGACATCCGCAATTCTGACGGGACTGGGCAACCAAGCGTGGCGCGTGCGGGAGATGTGCGCAAAGGTTTGCGCGAGCAGAGTCATTGGTGGCCCGGTAACGCTCTCGACGCTGCTGATGGATGATGTGGCTAGAGTGCGTTCAGCCGCGGCTCGAGCGCTCGCCGAGGTAGGCACCGCGGAGCACCTTGAGCTGCTGAAGCCGCTCGTGAAGGATCAGGACAAAGACGTGCGCAAGGTCGCTCAGCACTCGCTGGACCGGATGCGCGAGCGCACCAGGTCGACGACAAACTGACCGATCAGGTGTCTGATCGATCAGGTGTCTGGGTTCTGATCGAAGGCACCCTCGCGCAGGGTCAGATCGTCTGTGCTGGGCTTCGCGGCTGCCTCGCGGTTCGCTTTGCGTGCCTTCCTGGTCGACTGCACGTAGTGGTAGACCGTGGGAATCAGGGTGACCACAACGGCACCCAGCAGGATCATGTCGATGTATGAGCTGACGAAATGCGCAACCGGCGGGATGTAGCCGAGGAGGTATCCGCCGACTGTGAGCCCGGCCGCCCAGATGAGCGCTCCGATCAGGTTGTAGAGCGAGTATTTGCGGTAGTTCATGTGGCCGACGCCCGCGGCCACGGGAGCGAAGGTGCGCACGATCGGCACGAACCGGGCGAGGATCACGGCGAGACCGCCGAAGCGCTCAAAGAAGCCGTTCGTACGTCGAACGTTTTCGATGCTGAACAGTCCGGTTTCTTTGCGCTCGAAAATGCGTGGACCGGCTTTGTGACCGATGAGATAGCCGACTTCACCACCGAGGAATGCTGCAAGACCGATCGCCCCCGCTACCCACCAAATATCAATCTGGATGAGTTGTTTGTCGCCAGGAAAGGCGAGAAGACCGGTGATGACCAGTAGCGTATCGCCCGGCAGTAGAAAGCCGATGAGTAGCCCGGTTTCGGCGAAGACGATGAAGGCGACGCCGACGAGCGCGAAGGCGCCAAAACCCGCGATAAGCGTGTTCGGGTCGAGCCACGGAATGAGGGCCGAGTGTACCAAGTGTTCGTTCTCCAGTCGTCTGTTATTGACAGGCTAGTTGTTGGAACTTTGTGTGCGCATCATCCGCCAGTATGACTCGTACTCGCTGGGCAAATACTGCTTCCTACTTCGGTCGGAGTGCGGGAGAAGGGACTTGAACCCTCACGCCTTGCGGCACAGGAACCTAAATCCTGCGTGTATACCAATTTCACCACTCCCGCGGCTGGTCAATTCTAGCGAGAGCCCGACGGGCATCCGCTCCATGGTGTGGAGCGCAGCTGTCACTGCGCCCACAGCAGCTATTGCGTCGACAGCGGCGATCGAACTGCGGACCGGGTGGGTACGGCTATCGACACGATGCCGAGGGTGACGGTGACCGCGATGATCGCCAGATAGACGAATGGCTGAACTGTGGGGATGGGTTGGCCCGATACGCCGATCGCGATGCCGAACAACGGTGGGATTGCGGCCAGCGTTCCCACCACGACCGCGATGCCTGCCACCAGTACAGACTCGATGAAGGTCATCCGTTGTATCTGGCGACCTGTCGCTCCGATCAAGCGCAGCAGAGTGAACTCACGCCGACGCCCTGCGGTGGCCATGACCAGCGTGTTGATGACCGAAAGGGCAATGTATCCGAAGATCACGGCGAGCGCGACGATATTGACCCAGGACTGCGAATCGCGCGCCTGCCCACCGGCGGCCGTGGTGGCGGCCCTCGGCTGTACGACGAGACCCAGTGAGCGGATGTCCGCGGCTGCGCTCGTGCGATCGGCGGCCGTGGTCGACACCAATAGGTAATCATCGAGTGCTGCGGTGGTGTGCGGTCTCACGACATCGGCCGCCATTGTCACATCGCCAAAGCCCAGCCCTCTCGAGTAGATGGCCACCACGGTGGCGGTGACCGGCGTTCCGTCGCCCAGGTGCACTTTCAGCGGCTGCCCGACCGCGAGCGGTTGCCCCACGATTGCGCCCGCTGCAGAAGCGGTATCAGCGCTCACCGCGATGGTGTTCGACTGAGCCAGTCGAGAAAGTGAGCCGCTCGTCACTCCGAGATTGAGCGTGCCGTCTAGTGCCTTCGGGTCTATGCCCTGAAGAGAGTACGTCGATATTTCGTCGACCAGGGGCGTGTTGACGAGCACGGTTGAGCGGAGCACCGGATTCACGGCGGTAACTCCTTGCAGTCCGGCTACCTGCGCCGCCAGTTCGGGTGAAATGCCAGAGCCGGCAGAGGTCACGACGTAGTCGGAACTGACCCCCTTCACTGTCTGGCTCGCGGCCTCGGCGGCAATGGTCGTCGGCAGAAAGAGCTGCACCGAACCGAAGGTGATGGCCAGAGCCAGCGGAACGATGGCGGAGGCAAGACGACGAGTATTTCCACGCGCGCTCGCATCGGCAAGCACGACCGATGCCGTCTTGCTATGGCGAAGGAATGGACTCACCATCCGCAGTACCACTCCCACGATCCAGGGACCGAGCAGAGCTACCCCGACGATGATCAATATCGCGGCGGATGCTGCGGCGGTCAGGCCGATCAAACCAGAAAGAAAGAGCGGCAGGAGCGAGGCGAGCACACCGAAAGCGACGAGCGCTAGGCCGGTGATGATCCGCCCGCGACCCAGGGCCTTGGCCTCGGTAGCGGATTCGCGGAGCGCATCCACTGGTGCGATTTTTGCGGAGCGTCGCGCGGCAAGCGCCGCAGCGCCGAGGGCTGTCGCGACAAGGATGCCAACGGTGCTGATCACAGGAATTGCACTGTAGGTCAGCACGAAGTCAGCCGGGATGAGGTGCGCAACGACGAACTGATTCCCCAGAAATTGAGCGAGCAGGACGCCGGGTACGGCACCGATAATTGCCGCGGCGCCAGACACTAGGAGCACCTCGCGGGCGACGATTCCGTGGATCTGCCAGCTCTGGGCGCCGATCGCGCGCTGCATGGCGAACTCGCTGCGGCGCCCTGCAATCGACAGCGACAGGGTGCTCGCGACGACCACCAGCGCGATGATGAGCGAGACGCCCATGAACGAACTGCTCACCTCGGTGAGCCTGGCACCCGCGCCGAACGAGTCGAAGGATTCGAGCTCGCCACGCTGCATGCCGGTGTAGGTCTTGATGCCGGGTACCTGAGCACTGATCGCGGAGGCGAGGCTATTCGCATCCGTTCCGTGCTTCGCGATGACACCGATCGCCGCTAGTGCACCCTGGTGTGGCCAGAGCTCTGCGATGCGGGTGTTGCTGAGGAAGACCGTGGCGTCGCTCGCTCCCTTCGCTGCGCTGGTGACCGTTCCGACCACGCTGTAGTCGATGGCGACGCCACCGTGCGCGAGCTGGATGTGGCTTCCGAGCCCCAGCCCAAATGAGCGGTCGAGCACGACGTCGTCTGCTGCCCGTGGCATCCGACCGCTCGCCAGGTCATAGGGAGCCAGTGCCGCGGAGGCCCAACTGTGTGCGTCAACCGGGCGGTGTGCGCTCGTGGTGAGCGGCACGGTGACGTCTGCGATGGCACGCGCGACACCGGGTACGGCGGCCACCTTGGCGACTGTCGCATTCGGTAGTAATGCGCGTTCGCTCAGGGGAACTGGTTGTTTGTCTGACGATGAGTCCTGCGACGTGTGCACGACCGGCAGCTCTTGGGGAGCGCCAACAATGACAGCGGCGCCGGCGTAACGCACGGGAGCGATGCCGCCGCGCTGGCCGGACTCGAAGAGCACGCTGAGCGCGGTGATGAGGGTGGAGGCCAGAAGGATCGCGATGAACACGCTCGTGAGGCCGCGGCGGTGGTAGCGGATAGAACGCAGGGTCAGGCTCCACATGGTTACCACTGCCCCAAGGTCGTCATCCGGTCCGCAATGCTCTGCGCAGTGGGGGACTCGATTGAGCCAGCCAACTGGCCGTCGGCGAGAAACAGCACGCGGTCTGCGTAGGACGCAGCGACCGGATCGTGGGTAACCATCACTACCGTCTGGTGTAGTTCGGATGCCGTGTACCGCAGTAGATCGAGCACCTGACGACCGGCGCGAGTGTCGAGTGCCCCGGTCGGCTCATCCGCGAAGACCACGTCGGGTTTGGCGATGAGCGCTCGTGCAATAGCCACGCGTTGCTGCTGACCACCGGAGAGCTCCTGAGGGCTGC
>JBDTAD010000402.1:0-2927 GCA_039924815.1 Lacisediminihabitans sp. | reverse complement strand
TCTGCCCAGCGATGAACGCGCGCGCGGCGCTATCCGCAACGACCACGCCGATGATGAGAAGAGAGATGATTCCTGCAGTGACAACAAAACGCAGTGAAGTCCCGCGCCGACGTTTCGGCTTCGGTTTAGGCTTCGGCTTCGGCTTCGATTGCGTCTTCGTCTGCGGCGAGGGCGTCACGGGTTACATTCTGGCTGGTGCGGAGACTCCCAGCAACCCCAAGCCGTTGCGTAACACCTGGCCGACGGCAACGTTCAGCCACAGTCTGGTGCGATGCAGATCGGTCACGGGCTCGTCGCCGAGAGGTGTAACGCGGCAGTTGTCATACCAGCGGTGATAGGCACCTGCCAGCTCTTCGAGGTAGCGGGCGATGCGGTGTGGTTCGCGCAGCTCTGCCGCCTGCACGAGCACTCTGGAGTACTCCCCCAGGATGCCAAGCAGATTGTTTTCAGTCTCGTGAGTGAGGAGCTCCGGCGCAAAGGCGCTGCGATCGACGCCCGCAGCAGCCGCGTTATTCGCGACAGAGTTGGTGCGGGCGTGGGCGTACTGCACGTAGTAGACGGGGTTGTCGTTGGTGCGGCGCCCGAGAAGGTCGAGATCGATGTCGAGCTGCGAGTCGGTGGAGCTGCGCACCAGAGCGTACCGTGCAGCATCCACCCCCACGGCTTCGACAAGGTCTTCAAGGGTCACCACGGTGCCGGCCCGCTTGCTCATCCTCACGGGCTCGCCGTCACGCACGAGGTTGACCATCTGCCCGATCATGATCTCGTGGTTCACACCGGGAGTGTCGCCGAAGGCCGCGGTCATCGCCATCAGGCGCTTGACATAGCCGTGATGGTCGGCCCCGAGCATGATGATGTTGCGCTCGAAGCCGCGCTCACGCTTGTTGAGGTGGTACGCGAGGTCGCCAGAGATATAGGCGGCTTCGCCGTCGCTCTTGATGACGACGCGATCCTTGTCGTCATCGAAGCTCGTCGTGCGCAGCCAGGTCGCGCCATCTTGCTCAAAGATGTGGCCAAGCTCCCGCAGCCGCGCGACCGCGCGCTCGACGGAGCCACTCTCGTGCAGCTCGTTCTCATGAAAGTAGACGTCGAAGTCAACGCCGAAGCCGTGCAAGCTTTCCTTGATGTCACCGAACATGAAGTCGACACCGGATGCTCGGAATACCTCCTGGGCTTCCTCTCTCGACAGAGCCGAGAGATCGCCGCTGTAGGCCGCGACGACACGATCCTTGATGTCGGAGATGTACTGGCCCGCGTAGCCATCTTCCGGTGCTGGCTCGCCGAAGTAGCTGGCGAGAAGGCTGCGCGCGAAGCGGTCAATCTGCGCGCCGTGGTCGTTGAAGTAGTACTCGCGGGTGACCAGGCCACCCTGCGCCTGGAATACCCGCGCGAGGCTGTCGCCGACAGCGGCCCAACGCACTCCACCGATGTGGATGGGGCCGGTCGGGTTCGCGGAAACGAACTCCAGGTTGATCGTGACGCCGTCGTACAGGGTGCCGCGACCGAAGGCCTCCCCCTGCTCGACGATGGTTTTTGCCAGGGCGCCGGCCGCAGCCGCATCCAGTCTGATGTTGATGAAGCCTGGACCGGCAACGTCGACGGAGGCGACGCCGTCGACTTTCTCAAGGCCAGCCGCAAAGTCCGCTGCAAGCTCACGTGGGTTCAGCCCGAGCGGCTTGGCCAGCTTCATCGCAATATTGGCGGCCCAGTCGCCATGGTCTCTGTTCTTCGGGCGTTCGAGTACCACGTCTGCGAGAGTGAGTTCCGTTGCTGGCACGACGCCTCGGCGCTCGAGCGCAGCGTTCACGATGGCGAGCAACTGGGCGGAAAGCTGGGCGGGAGTCACGGGAAGCGATTCTATCGTGTGAGCCTCGGGTGGCCCGCGCGGCGGCGTCGTGCACTTCGACAGGCTCAGTGACCGGTTCGTTTTCTGAGCACGCCTTCGTTCCCTGAGCTTGTCGAAGGGTCCCGCGCGCCCCGCACTCCTTGGCGTCCGACGTGGGCAAGAATTGGTGGCGACAATAAAGGGGGACCTCATGGCGCTCACTGCGCGCAACACCGCCGTCCGCGCGACGGCGGCTCTCGCGATAGGAGCGCTCGCGTTACTCGGATTGGCGAGCTGCAAGGCCACCCCCACCGCGCCGGAGACTTCGAGTTCTGCCTCGCCGCAGGCCACCCCATCCAGCTCAGCGAGCCCAACACCGGATGCGACCTCAAGCGCAACACCCAAGCCCACGCCCGCCAGCGCACCAGGGACCTCGATGGGTGTCGACTGCAACGGGCTCCTCTCCCCCCAGACCGTCTACAACTTCAACCAGAACACCAGCCTGCAGCCCGCATACAAGCCGAAATCAGGAACCGATGGCGCCGTGGCGCTGTCTTTCAATGGCATCTCCTGCGGCCTGGTCAACAACAGCAGCGGCGCCATCACCTCCGTTAGCGTCGCGCACCCAGCGGCATCCGACCTTGCGACGCTGAAGAGCACCGCAGCCAAGGGCACCGCAGTATCCGGACTGGGTGATTCAGCGTACTTCAGCACGAGCGGACAGACCGGTCAGCTGCAGGTATTCAAGGGCCCGTTCTGGATGACTGCCAGTTCGGTATTCTTCGGCTCCGCGGATGACGCCCGCCAGCTGGTCGGCGCTGCACTGGCCGCGGTGAAGTAGCTCACCTCATCCGCTCATCCACCACGTGCACGACCCTGTGTGTTCATAACTCAGGCAGAAATGGCGCGGGAAGTACTGTGACGCTACGATCTCCGCCCTTGGTCGCGTGAGCGGATGAAACTGCCTGAGTTATGAACGGTAACTCCCTCGATAATCTTCGGAACTGCTGATGGGTGAGCGCGCGGGCACTATAAGCGCCGTCTGGCGGTCGGCACTGGGGTAACCTTGACCAGTACTCCTGGCCCCCATAGCTCAGGGGAT
>JBDTAD010000401.1:0-8913 GCA_039924815.1 Lacisediminihabitans sp. | reverse complement strand
GGGATTTTTCAGGTGATGGTCGATGCCATGTTTAAGCACCTGGATGCCGATGGAGTTGCACCGGCCGATCGGCATCGCGTGCTCACGCTCGCCGCGCTCACTCAGAAAGAGGGCGGCAGCGATGCCGACTTCTACAAGGTCGCTCGGGTGTGGGATAACCGCATCGCGCAGGGTATGAACCTGCAGTCTGACGCAACGGTGAGTTACGGGATCGGTGGCACCACAATTTCCACTACAAACGCCGAGCGCGCTGACAAGAGCAATCCTTACAACACCTACGCGAACCCAGGTCTGCCCATCGGCCCCATTTCAAACCCAGGCCAGGTTGCCATCGACGCGACACTTCACCCAGCACAAGGTCCCTGGTTGTTCTTCGTACTCGTCAACGGAGAAACGGGTGAAACGGCGTTTTCAACAACATTGGCCGAGCATAACGTGGCTGTCAAACAGTGGCAGACCTGGTTGCGTGCCCACCCGGGCTTCGACGGTTGATTCACACTAGAGATCACCTGGCGGTACTAGGGTCGCCGATCGCGCACTCAAAGTCACCGTTGTTGCATCGTGCTGCATACCAGCAGCTCGGCTTGGCGTGGCACTATGAAGCGATTGATGTGAAGTCAGAAGACCTAGCTTCTTTCGTGGCATCCCGCGGTGATTACTGGCGCGGACTCTCTCTGACGATGCCACTCAAGCGCGCTGTGCTTCCGCTACTCAAGAGCGTCGACGATACGGCTCTGCAGAGCGGTGCAGTCAATACGGTGCTCTTTGATGACGCGTCTCATGCTGTAGTACTGCGCGGCTTCAATACGGACGTCTACGGAATCGTTGCGGCGTTTCGAGCGCGGGGAGTCGATCACTTGTCCCGTGTCCAACTGCTCGGTTCTGGCGCGACGGCGACATCGGCGCTTCTGGCCGTTTCTCGCCTCGGCGCCGAGCAGGTTGTCGTCTCCGCGAGAACACCCTCGCACGCCGATTCGCTCCGCAGACTGGCAGACGAGCTCGGACTGCGTGTTGAGGTTCGCCCTCTCGACGCTGATCACTCTGGATTCGTGGCCGATGCGGTCATCAGCACTATTCCTGGTGGAGTGGCTAGCGGACCGTCGTTCGCCGCGGAGACACTGCAGTCTTCAGTGCTCTTCGAGGTCGCGTACGACGCGTGGCCGACTCCTCTAGCGACGCTCTGGATGTCCGCCGGCGGCAGAGTTATCTCGGGGGTTGAGATGCTTCTTCACCAGGCATTAGCCCAAGTGCGGATTTTCGTTGGCGGTGATCCTGGCATCCTGTTGACGAATGAGGCAGCGGTACTGGAGGCGATGCGGGGAAGCATTAGCCCCGTCTGAACACGGTCCACCACTACTACTGCAATTCGCACTCGTCGGCTGTGGGAGGATTCTTTTATGCTTCGATGGTTGACCGCAGGAGAATCACACGGCCCGGAACTGGTGGCGATCCTCGAGGGATTTCCGGCCGGGGTGCCGGTATCACTCGACGGCGTACGCGCCGACCTCGCGCGGCGCAAGCTTGGCTATGGGCGCGGAGCACGCATGAAGTTCGAGGAAGACGAACTCCACTTCTCTGGCGGCGTGCGCTTTGGCGTGAGCATGGGAAGCCCAATCGCACTCCGGATCGGTAACACCGAATGGCCTCGCTGGGTTGAGGTAATGAGTGCAGAGCCTGTGGATCTCGAGACGCTTCCGAAAGGACGCGGAGCAGCTCTCACGAGGCCGAGGCCTGGCCATGCCGACTTGGTCGGCATGCAGAAGTATCACTTTGATGAGGCACGAAATGTGCTTGAGCGCGCTAGCGCCAGGGAAACTGCCGCACGAGTTGCGCTGGGTGCCGTAGCGCGCGCTTTTCTTGCAGAGTTGGGCATTGACCTTGTGAGCCACACCCTGTCAATCGGTGCGGTGCGGGTACCCGAGGGCAGCCCACTGCCGTACCCAGCGGACGTCGCTAGCCTCGATGCGGACCCATTGCGCTGTTTCGATTCAGCCACTTCCGCCCTCATGGTTGCCGAAGTCGATAAGGCGCATGACGACGGCGACACCTTGGGCGGTGTTGTGGAGGTTCTCGCGTATGGCGTCCCTCCGGGGCTTGGTTCTTACACTCACTGGGATAAGCGTCTTGACTCGCAACTCGCCGCAGCCCTCATGGGAATCCAGGCGATCAAGGGCGTAGAGGTTGGAGACGGCTTCCTCACGACTACTCGGCGGGGATCAGAGGCTCACGACGAACTCTTTGAGTCAACGAGTGGAATCACACGAGCCAGCGACAAGGCAGGCGGAACCGAGGGCGGTATGAGCACGGGCACGCTGCTACGCGTGCGCGCGGGTATGAAGCCGATCGCCACCGTTCCCCACGCGCTACGCACCGTGGATATCGCCACTGGCGATGCAGCACAAGCACATCACCAGCGCTCCGATGTCTGTGCCGTGCCCGCCGCTGGAGTGGTCGCGGAGGCCATGGTCGCCCTCGTACTCGCCAATTCTGTGCTCGAGAAGTTTGGTGGCGACTCCATCACCGAGACCAAACGCAATCTCGACGGCTACCTCGCGGCAATTCCTGAGAATCTTAAAACAGCTGCTGAGTCAGAACCGTTGCAGTAAATGGGCAGCCAAGAATCCATCCTAACGCCGCTCGTCCTGATCGGAGCCCCTGGGGCCGGCAAGACACGGTTGGGTAAGCGGGTCGCCCACCTGTTGAGAGTGCCATTTATCGATACCTACAAGGCGATTGTCGCGGTACACGGCCCCATCGCCCAGATTTTCGAAGAATATGGTGAGGCGTACTTCCGCAGACTTGAACGCGAAGCCGTGGTTGACGCTCTGCGCACATCTGCGGTTGTCGCTCTCGGGGGTGGAGCTATCCTCGACCCGCACACGCAGGAAGACCTCCGTGGCATCAGGGTTGCGCAACTCACGGTCAGTGCCGAAGCAGTGCGCAGCCGTATTGGAGGGGGCAAGAGACCGCTCGTCAAAGGCGGAATCGACGACTGGATTCGCCTCGTTGACAGCCGCAAAGCGACATACGACAGCCTTGCACGTCACACGTGGGACACATCCTTCAGACCACTCGACGACATCGCCGCCGAGGTAGCCGACTGGGTACGACACGACTCAGTCACGCCGACAGCAGCACCAAAGGAGCTAACACAGTGACAACCACCACCATCACAGTGGGCGGAACCGACCCGTACGACGTGCTCATTGGGCGCAACATGCTCGACCAGCTCCCCGCTCTGATCGGCCCCGACGCTAAAAAGGTGCTCATCGTGCACCCGCCCACGCTCGGCGCTCGGGCCGTAGCACTCCGCGAGTCCCTTGTGGATGGCTACGAGGTGTTGATGGCGGAGGTTCCGGACGGCGAAGCTGCGAAGCGCGTCGAAGTCGCGGCATTCTGTTGGCAGGTTATGGGCCTCTCGGACTTCACTAGAACGGATGTTGTCATTGGTTTCGGGGGTGGAGCGGTTACCGATCTCGCAGGCTTCGTCGCCGCGACCTGGCTGCGGGGCGTGCGTGTACTGCAGGTCCCCACATCGCTCGTCGGCATGGTTGACGCCGCAATTGGCGGCAAAGCGGCGGTTAATACCGCACAGGGCAAGAACCTGGTCGGGATGTTTCACGCGCCGGCTGTCGTGCTCGCCGACCTCGACACGCTTGAGGGGCTGAGCCAGATGGAGATTCTGGCAGGGTTCGGAGAGGTCGTGAAGTACGGCTTTATCGAGCGACCAGAAATCCTCGACATCATTGAGAAAGACGTTGAAGCAGCGACAAACCCGGAGAGCGAGGAATTCCGACGCATCATCGAGATGTCAGTCGAAATCAAAGCGAGGGTTGTGGGGGAGGACTTCAAGGAGTCCGGCCTGAGGGAGATCCTCAACTACGGACACACCTTGGGGCACGCAATCGAGTACATGGAGCGATACCTCTGGCGCCATGGTGCTGCCGTTGGCATTGGCATGATGTATGCCGCGGAACTGGCCAGTCTCGCCGGTCGACTCTCGGATTCGATTGTTGATCGTCACCGCAGCATCCTTGAGTCACTCCAACTTCCGACGACCTATCCCTTGGGCCGCTGGGAAACTCTTCTCGGTGTGATGCAGCGCGATAAGAAGACCAGGGGCGGCATGCTCAGGTTCATCGTGCTGGACGATATCGCGAGGCCGACGGTCTTGGCCGGCCCCGACCAAAGCCTGCTCTTCGCGGCGTATCAGGAGATAGGCGTCTAGACTTCTGCGTCCGGGTCGCGCCCTCTGTGGCCCGGGCGACGTGTCACCCAGCGTCGTCGCGTTATGCTCGACAATTATGAGCAACGTCCTCGTCCTCAACGGTCCAAACCTCGGCCGACTGGGCTCCCGTGAACCCGATGTCTACGGCAGCGGAACGCTGGATGACCTGCGCATCCTGCTACAAGGCGAAGCCGCTCCAGGGGTCAGTATCGATCTGCGTCAGACCAACGATGAGGCGGAACTGATCGGATGGTTGTACGAAGCCGTCGATACCGCGACTCCTGTCATTCTGAATCCCGCCGCGTTTACGCACTACTCGTACGCCCTGAGGGACGCCGCAGCTCTCGTCACCAAAGCTGGTGTCATGCTCGTTGAGGTGCATATTTCCAATCCCCACGGGCGCGAAGAGTTTCGTCACACCAGCGTGATTTCCGCGGTTGCTACGGGTGTGATCGCCGGCTTCGGATTCGACTCCTACGTGCTCGCCCTCGGCGCCATTAATCGAAAACTGGGCTAAACCGGTAAACTCGGGTTTTTAGCGTCCTCGAATGACAGGCACGCGACCACAACCCCACATGAACGGATCAATACTCGTATGGCTTCAACCGCTGACATCAGGAACGGCGTAGTTCTCAACATGGACGGCGGCCTCTGGACCGTGATCGAATTCCAGCACGTCAAGCCGGGCAAGGGCGGCGCGTTCGTGCGCACCAAGGTCAAGAATGTGCGTACTGGAAAGACCGTCGACCGCACTTTCAACGCTGGCGCGAAGATCGAAACAGAGACAGTTGACCGCAGCGAGTTCCAGTACCTGTACAAAGACGGAGACGGTTTTGTTTTCATGGACGTTTCGGACTACGACCAGATCACCCTGAGTACTGAGCAGGTTGGTGACGCACCCAACTTTATGCTCGAGAACCAGAACGTGACGATTGCACTGCACAACGGCGAGCCGCTTTATGTGGAGCTCCCCGCGTCCGTGGTACTTGAAATCACACACACCGAGCCGGGTCTTCAGGGTGACCGTTCTACCGGGGGCACGAAGCCCGCAACGGTAGAGACCGGGTACCAGATTCAGGTTCCGCTCTTCCTCGAGCAGGGAACCAAGGTCAAGGTTGACACGCGCACCGGGGATTACCTCGGTCGCGTCAACGACTAATTCTCGCTAACAGACTAGAAAGCTTCACATGGGTGCACGAACTAAGGCACGTAAGCGCGCACTCGATCTGTTGTACGGTGCGGATCTGCGTGAGATTTCTCTCAATGCCGCTATCGCCGCAGAAGCTGCGCGCGACCTAGCTGATCCTCAGCGAACATCATCCTGGGCCTATGCCCGCCAGATCGTCGAAGGGATCGCTGACCATGGCGATGAAATCGACGAATTGATCGAAACTTACGCGCAGGGCTGGACCATTAACCGGATGCCCGTCATCGATCGGGCGATCGTACGCATCGGCATGTGGGAAATCTTGTTCAACGATGAAGTACCCGACGGCGTCGCCATCTCTGAGGCGGTTGAAGCCGCACAATCGCTCAGCACAGAGGATTCCGCCGGCTTCGTTAACGGTCTTCTTGGCAGGGTCGCACAGACTCACGTCTGAGATTCCGCTAGGCTGGCGTTATTAGACATCCTTTAAAGTCCGTCCAGAGAGACGGGGAAGGAGGTCAGATTGCCCACACGCATAGTGCTGCAGCAAGCTGATATCTCGCGCGCGCTGACTCGTATTTCTCACGAGATACTCGAGTCGAATCGTGGGGCTGACAACCTCGTAATCTTGGGTATTCCCACTCGCGGAGTCACCCTTGCGGTGCGGATAGCGAAGCTCCTCACGGAAGTCACGGGCTCCACCATCAGTGTTGGCTCGCTCGACGTGACCCTGTATCGTGACGATCTTCATCGTCATCCCACGCGAACCCCTGCTCCGACATCCGTACCCGCGGGGGGTGTCGACGGAACTACTGTCGTGCTCGTTGACGACGTGCTCTATTCCGGTCGGACCATTAGGGCGGCATTAGATGCACTCGCCGATGTGGGGCGCCCGAACGTCGTAAGACTGGCGACTCTGATTGACCGAGGACATCGCGAACTCCCGATCAGGCCGGACTTCGTGGGTAAGAACTTGCCATCGGCTCAGCACGAAAGGATCAATGTGCACCTGCTCGAGGTCGACGGGGATGAGTTCGTGAGCATCGAGGAAGCGTCATGAGGCACTTACTCAGCACCCGCGATCTCGATCGCGACCAGGCCATTGCGATTCTCGATGTCGCCGAAGACATGGCGGATGTCTCCAGTCGTGAGGTGAGGAAGCTCCCCACTCTGCGCGGTAAAACAGTCGTAAACCTTTTCTTTGAGGACTCAACACGCACCAGAATTTCTTTCGAAGCCGCTGCAAAACGCCTGAGCGCAGACGTCATCAACTTCAGTGCTAAGGGCTCGAGTGTGTCCAAGGGGGAAAGCCTCAAGGACACGGCCCAGACGCTTGCCGCGCTCGGTGCTGACGCCGTAGTTGTGCGGCATCACGCGTCCGGCGCGCCCTTCGTGCTCGCAGAGAGCGGTTGGATCGACGCCGGGATAGTCAACGCGGGTGATGGTACCCACGAGCATCCGACGCAGGCGCTCCTGGATGCCTTCACGATCAGGCGGCGATTACACGGGGACGCAGCGCGCGGGCGAGCGCTGGACGGAATCGCTGTCACAATCGTTGGCGACATCCTGCATTCGCGCGTAGCGCGCTCGAACGCATGGCTGCTCACGACCCTGGGTGCGAGTGTGAACCTGGTCGCTCCAGCGACACTGTTACCGTTCGGCGCAGCGCAGTGGCCGGTCACGATTGGCTACGATTTCGACGAGGCCATAGCGATGGGACCGAATGTCGTGATGATGCTCCGGATCCAGAGCGAGCGGATGCACGCGGCGTTCTTCCCCAACGCGAGGGAATACTCGAGGCAGTGGGGTCTCGATGACGATCGGCTGCGCAGTCTGCGCAAGACTACGATTGTGATGCACCCAGGCCCAATGAACCGAGGCTTAGAAATTTCCTCGGCAGCGGCCGATTCAGCGCGCTCGACAGTGTTGGAACAGGTGACCAACGGCGTTTCCGTACGGATGGCCGTACTTTACCTTTTGCTGTCGGGTACAGCGGGACTACGCGGGTCGGGCAGCGACTCGCGAACCGTGGGAGTAATCAAGCCTGTGAAGGAGGACTAGACGTGAACGACATCCTCGTGAAGGCTGCGACCTTTTCTAACGGTTCCACTGCGGACCTGTTGGTGAAAAACGGCACGATCATCGAGATCGGCGGTTCGTTATCGGCGGTGGGCGCGACCATTATTGACGCGTCAGGACTCCTCGCGCTTCCAGGCCTCGTTGACCTGCACACCCACCTTCGAGAACCCGGTTTCGAGCAAAGCGAGACTGTGTTAAGCGGTTCGCGCGCCGCGGCGATCGGAGGCTTCACTGCGGTGCACGCAATGGCCAACACCTCACCCGTTGCGGATACTGCGGGAGTCGTCGAGCAGGTTCAGTCGCTCGGTGACGCGGCCGGTTACGTCACAGTGCGCCCCGTTGGTGCGGTTACCGCTGGGCTCGGCGGCGAGCGCCTTGCCGAGATCGGCGCGATGGCTCGCAGCCGGGCGCGGGTGCGCGTCTTCTCGGACGACGGCAAGTGTGTCTCAGATGCACTGCTCATGCGCCGCGCCTTGGAATACGTCATGACTTTCGGCGGTGTTGTCGCTCAGCACGCCCAGGAGCCTCGTCTCACCGAGGGCGCGCAGATGAATGAGGGCGTTTTGTCTGGCGAGCTCGGGCTCACCGGATGGCCGTCGGTTGCCGAAGAGGCGATTATCGCCAGGGACGTGCTTCTCGCTGAACACGTCGGTGCCAGGCTACACATCTGCCACCTCTCCACCGCGGGTTCCGTCGACGTCGTACGTTGGGCGAAAGCTCGGGGGATTAAGGTCACGGCTGAGGTCACGCCACATCACCTGTTGCTCACCGAGCAACTCGCCAGCGGATACGACTCACGATTCAAGGTCAACCCACCGCTGCGTCGTCAGGAAGACGTGCAAGCATTGCGCGAGGGGCTCGTCGACGGCACGATCGATATCGTCGCGACGGATCATGCGCCGCATCCGGTTGAGGCGAAGGATTGTGAGTGGGACTCGGCCGCATTTGGCATGGTTGGACTCGAATCAGCGCTCTCGGTTGTTCAGGCTGCGGTGGTAGACAACGGCATGTTGCGATGGTCAGACGTCGAACGGGTACTCTCCTCTGCGCCGGCTCTGATCGGTAACTTGGCCGGTTATGAGGCCGGACTTGCCGTCGGAACTCCCGCGAATTTCACGCTCTACAACCCAGACGCTAGTCGGACATTCGGTATTGAGTTACTCCGAGGCAAGAGCATCAATTCTCCGTACCTTGCCAAGACCCTACCCGGGCAAGTCATTGTCACCGTTCATAACGGTTACCCCACGGTGCTCGACTCAGAACTCATCGAACCTCACGAGGTCGCACACTACGCAGGAGCACAGCATGGATAGAGCTTTCCCCACCACCGTCGTGATCGTTCTAATCGTGCTCATTTTCATCGGCATGTACTTCGGATGGCGAGCCAGACAGAAGAGACAGTCTTCGCTGCCTGCCACACTGCCGGTTCCCGACGACGCCGGTGCCGAGCTCATCAGTC
>JBDTAD010000400.1:0-3224 GCA_039924815.1 Lacisediminihabitans sp. | reverse complement strand
GCGCTCGGTCTAGTGAACATCTCTCTGGTCACGGTTCGTCAACGGATCAGAGAGATCGGTATCCGACGCAGTTTCGGCGCGACCGCTTCAAGGGTGTTCTTTGCCGTGATGATGGAGAGCGTGGTCGCCACGCTCGTCGCCGGTGTCTTCGGTGTGATCGCGTCCATCCTGATCGTGCAGAACCCCTGGCTGCGGTCCCTCGTTGGGCAGGGAGCGACCGACCTGCCTGCTTTCCCGATAGAAGCAGCGCTGATCGGGATGATTGCAGCGGGAGTCATTGGAGCGCTCGCCGGGCTCCTCCCCGCGCTGGTTGCCGTGCGAGTGAAGGTCATCGATGCGATTCGATACTGAGCCGCGGATTGACACGCGCCCCAGCCAACCGGGCTGTGGCGGGGGCTCGCGCTAGCGTTGACACATGGCTACGAGCACCAGGTCGACTTCGCGTGCGCGCACGACGAAACCGCGCGCTCGCACGGCTACGGCCACCACTAAGCGCCTTCCGACCGCGCGGCCAAAGGCGAAGACTACAGCGGTGACCGAAGAAGGTTTGCTGGTTAAAGCCTGGATGGGTCTCGCCCACACGGCGGGAGGCGCCGCTCGTGTGCTCGGACGCGAGTCCCTCGCCAAAGACGAGCGTCGAGACGGCGTGCCATTCTTTTTGCTCGTACTGGCAATCGTGGGTGCCGTCGTCGAATGGTTCCAGCCGACGGACCCGGTGTCCATCGCGCTCGATGCCTTCACCTTTGGTGGGCTTTTCGGTCGAGTAGCGTTCGCTCTTCCCGTGATCATGCTCGTGTTCGCGGTGTGGTTGTTTCGGCATCCGTCTTCTGTCCATGACAACGGGCGAATTGGCATTGGCTTCGCACTCCTGCTGGTCTCGATCAGCGCTCTGTGTCACGTCTTCGGCGGTCAGCCGCAACCATCGGAGGGCATGCAGGTTCTCGCGCAGGCGGGTGGTGTGCTCGGGTGGGTGCTCGCAGCGCCGCTCCTGAGCTTGGGCACAGGGTTCCTTGCGACCCCGGTGGTTGTGTTGCTGCTTTTGCTTTCCGTCTTCATTCTGACCAAAACGCCACCCAACAAGATCCGTGACCGACTAGGCGAGCTCTACTCGTACCTGTTCGGTGCCCAGATCGCTGACGTCGACGATCGTGCCTCGCGCAAGAACGACACTGACGCGCTGGTATTCAACGACCTCTCCGACGACGAAGATCCTGCGTCGATCCCGTGGTGGCGCAGAAACAAGTCCAAGCGTGAAGACGACCCAGCCTTCGACAGCCCGGTCATCTCCCGCGACGGCGGCGCAACCGAAGTCATCGACCGCAGCAAGCACGAAGAGGGCTTTGGGGTTGAGCTGCTCGAAGAGTTGTTGAGCGCCGAGGATGCGGTCAAACGCTTCACTGGCGAGGTCGACGGCGTCGCACCCGCAACGGGTATCCGCGATGACGGTGCGCCCCTCACTGCTGGATTGCTTCCGGGTTTCACCGACAAGGCTTCAGTCAAGGGCGAGCGTGGCGAGTTTGACGGTGACGCACGACCCAAGCAGCACCAGTCGACTGCACCGTATCGGCTTCCTGCCGTTACCACGCTGGCGCCAGGAACTCCTCCTAAGTCCCGCTCAGAAGTTAACGACACGATTGTGCAATCGATCACCGATGTGCTTGGGCAGTTCCACGTCGACGCGAAGGTCACTGGTTTCAGTCGCGGCCCGACGGTGACTAGGTATGAGATTGAACTCGGTCCTGGCGTCAAGGTCGAGCGGGTTACCGCACTAAGCAAGAACCTCTCCTACGCGGTCGCGAGCAACGAGGTGCGGATCCTGTCGCCGATCCCCGGCAAGAGCGCCATCGGGGTCGAGATCCCCAACTCTGATCGCGAAATCGTCTCCCTCGGCGATGTGCTGCGTTCTCGGGCGAGTACGACCAGCGCACATCCGCTCACAATCGGCCTCGGTAAAGACGTCGAGGGTGGTTTCGTCGTCGCAAACTTGGCGAAGATGCCTCACCTGTTGGTGGCGGGCGCGACCGGCTCCGGTAAGTCCAGCTTCGTCAACTCGATGATCACTTCCCTGCTCATGAGAGCAAAGCCCACAGAAGTTCGCATGGTCTTGATCGACCCCAAGCGGGTCGAACTCGCGGCCTACGCCGGTGTTCCACACCTCATCACCCCCATCATCACCAACCCCAAGAAGGCCGCAGAGGCGCTTGCGTGGGTCGTGAAAGAGATGGACATGCGGTATGACGACCTAGCTAGTTTCGGGTTCCGTCACATCGATGACTTCAATGCTGCGGTCGTTGCAAACGAGATCATCCTTCCCGCCGGCAGCGAACGCAAACTCAAGCCGTACCCGTACTTACTCATCGTGGTTGACGAGCTTGCCGACCTCATGATGGTGGCACCACGCGACGTTGAAGACTCGATTGTGCGTATCACCCAACTCGCGCGGGCATCCGGAATCCACCTGGTGTTGGCCACCCAGCGCCCCAGCGTGGATGTCGTGACCGGCCTCATCAAGGCCAACGTTCCCAGCCGCCTCGCTTTCGCTGTGAGCAGCATGACCGACTCCAGAGTCATCTTGGATCAGCCGGGTGCAGACAAGCTCATTGGGCAGGGCGACGCGCTATTCCTGCCGATGGGTGCCTCCAAGGCGATCCGCGTGCAGGGCGCCTGGGTCACCGAGAGTGAGGTTGCTGCGGTGGTGCAGCATGTGACCCGTCAGGCTCAACCCGAATACCGCAAGGATGTCGCGGCCGTAGCTGAGCACAAGGCTGTCGACGGAGACATCGGGGACGATCTTGAGGTCCTTCTGGCTGCTGCCGAACTCGTCGTGAGCACGCAGTTTGGCTCGACCTCCATGCTGCAGCGCAAATTGCGCGTTGGCTTTGCCAAGGCCGGCCGCCTGATGGATCTCCTCGAATCGCGCGAAATTGTGGGGCCATCCGAGGGTTCTAAGGCGCGTGACGTCCTCGTCGCTCCAGAGCAATTGCCGAGCGTTCTGGCCAAGCTTCGTGGTGAGGATGCTGCCCCGCAGCAGACGGACGATCGTTACCAGGGTGACCCGGTTGCGCAGCATACCTCCGGCTACGATGAGGTCGAAGGCTCTTCGGACGAAGACGCCTGGAACCTCACCAATCGGGAGTAAGAGCCCTTGTCAGATCCGAGCGAAGCGCGCGCTTCTGAGGGTGCCGGAACCCCGACTGCCTCACCGCGACGCACGAATCCGATGC
>JBDTAD010000399.1:0-4900 GCA_039924815.1 Lacisediminihabitans sp. | reverse complement strand
ACTTCTTCTGGAGTGTCCGCGATGATGCCGGCAAGAACCGGCACTCCGTAGGCTTCAAAAAGATCACGGGCCTGGTACTCAAATAGATCCACGCTGCTTGTCCAATCCGCAGGTCGTATGTCTGATTTGTCCACTGCTTTTCACAGGTGTCTCGACGTCAAGATATCTCGACATCAAGAGACTTGGACCACGAAGAACTCTACCCGCTCCCCCGCTGCACGTTCGCCGGGAGACCCGTTGGCCAAGGTTAAGTTCGCCCATTCTTTCGGCAACCGACGCTCGGGCAACACGACAACTGCGCTGCGGCAAACGGAGCAAGGGGCCTGAATCGCTCTGACAGGCCCCTTTCGGTGACCGCGCTCCTGCGGAGCTGCGGTCAGCGCTTTCGCATCCGCCTAACTGTCAGTCATCCTTCGGCAGCGCAATGCTGCGGGTGGACATGAACTCTCGCAGGCCCTCGATTCCCATTTCGCGGCCCATTCCGCTTCCCTTAACACCGCCGAACGGTGCGCGCTGGTCGAGCCAGGCTGGGCCATGGTTGTTCACGAAGATATAGCCAGCGCTCAGCTGAGAGCCCACCGCGACGGCGCGCTCAGGATCCTCGGTCCAGACGGATGAGCACAGTCCGGCCCAGGTGTCGTTCGCTGCGGCAATTGCCTCTGCCTCGTCATCGAAGGGGATGATGGGGACGGTCGGACCAAATTGCTCTTCAGTGACGACGCGAAGAGTCGGGTCTGGATCAAGCACAAGGCTTGGTCGCATGAAGAAGCCATCGCGCAGTCCTTCCTCCGTCGGCAACTCGCCAAACTCGCGCACTTCAGCACCGGCCGCACGAGCTTCTTCTACCAGTCCCGTGACGAAGTCTCGCTGGGCTGCCGTATTGAGAGGCCCCATGGTGGTGCCTTCGGTCAGCCCGTAGCCGAGCACTGTCTTTTCGAGATTGGCCGTCAGCCCGTCCACAACCTCCTGATAGCGGGACCGGTGCACGTAAATGCGCTTGATCGCCATGCAGATTTGCCCGGTGGTGTCGAACACGCCCTGGAACATCCGGTTCAGTGAATCGTCATCGAGCTTGGCGTCGTCGAGGATGATCGCCGGGTCGTTGCCACCGAGTTCCAATGCCACCTTGGTGAGCGAGGACGACGCCATGTTCATGATGCGTCTGCCGCCGCGCGGGCTTCCCGTAAAGGACACCATCGCCACGTCATCGTTGGTGACGAGCGCGTCGCCCACCTCCGCGTCAAAGCCGGTGATGACATTGAGCACACCGGCCGGCAGTTGCTCGGCAATACGCTGTACCACCCGAGCTACTGCCAACGGTGTCGTGGGCGGTGGCTTCACGATGACGGTGTCGCCAGCAAGCAGGGCGTATGGCAGCGTTGCGGCGAGAATCGCCAGTGGCCAGTTGTACGGAACGATGAGGGTAACGACGCCCATGGGCACGTATGCCACCGTTGTCTCGTGAGGCGGACCCGGAAGTACGGTCACGTCGTCGACCTGATCGGCAAGCGCAGTAGCAAGTCCGAACCGCACGTTGAAGACGATGAGATCGATGATCGACTCCATCTTGACCTTGCCGTTCTCACGGCTCAGCACCTGTGCGTCTTCGTCTTGGTGCGGTTCAAGCGCCGCAAGGCTCGCGTCCAACAGCGCAGCTCGCTTTTTCGCTCCCAAGGCCGCCCACGCGGGCTGCGCAGCTTTCGCAGCCGCAACAGCTTCTAGCGCCTGCTCGCGGGACGCCGCCGCCGCGACTCCGGCTAGCACCGCCGGATTCGCCGGGTCTTTCACCGGCAGCTCGCCAGCGCCCGCCTCTTCTTTACCGTTAATAAAGAGGTTGGTGAGTACTTTTTCGTAAACCAATTGTGAACCCATATCGTCTCCGTCGTCGATTGTTGGCTCGCGGCACGCCCGATACCGGGTGCCGTTCGCCCCCAGTATAAGCACGAATGCATGACATTTTCAATGACGATTGTCCTTTAAAATGTCATGCATTTTCACTGCTTCACCCGAGTACGTGGCAGAAACAGTGAGTCCGATGCCGAGTTTTGACGCCCGGGCAACGGGCGCGCGTCGATACAATCGTGTGGTGTCGCGAGGGCGTGGGAAAATTATCCGCATGCCGACGCCCGCGTTATCAATTGCCAACCTGCACGTCGGCCTCGAGTCCCCGAAAACGAGGCAAGGATCCCCCACAAGCTTGCTGTTGACCCTCTTCGGCGACTATTGGCTCGAACGCAGCGAACCCTTCCCCTCGGGAGCGCTCGTGGCACTGTTGAAGAATTTCGACGTCAGTGAAGTGGCAGCGAGAGCGGCACTGAGCCGCATGGTGCGACGCGGGCTATTGGTGTCTTCCAAAGTCGGA
This sequence comes from Lacisediminihabitans sp., assembly GCA_039924815.1. GTDB lineage: Bacteria > Actinomycetota > Actinomycetes > Actinomycetales > Microbacteriaceae > Parafrigoribacterium_A. Next base: position 2,538 of record JBDTAD010000399.1, on the reverse strand, counting down.
CGCAACACTTCATACCTGCTGGCGCCCCGCAGCGTGAATATTGTGCGTCGAACGTTGGCCCGCATTGGTGAATTTGGGCTGGCGGCTGGACCGTGGCGCGGCACTTGGAGCGTCGTCATCGTCAGCGATCCCGGCAGTCGGACATTGCGAAATGCTCTTCGACGTCGACTTCATTGGCTGGGGTTCGCTCCGCTGGAAGACGACGTGTGGATCTCGCCCCGCGATCGGCATGAAGCGGCGGTCGAGGAGTTAGCCGCCCTAGGCATTACCTGTGTCACGGCGCTCACCGCCACCGTTCCACCGACAGCACCCGGGGGGCGCCGCCCACAGGAGGCGTGGGACCTCGAAGCGCTGGCACAGGCATATCAGCGCTTCGTTGAGGAGGCTGAAGAGCTGAGTCACGCGGTCAAGCGCGGCGAGCTCGCGCCTGCCGAAGCATTGGTTCGGCGAACACGGCTCAGCGACGAGTGGATAGATCTGTCAGGCTCAGACCCGGACCTACCTCGGGTTCTTCTACCGCACGATTGGCCGAGATCGGATGCGCGCGCAGCTTTTGCCCAAGCTCACGAAGCTCTCGCCGCGCTCGCCGTCGCACGCGTAAGCGAGGTCTTGGCGGCTTCCGACCCTCAACTCGCCCCGTTCGTGGTGCACCGAACCTTCGTCCTCTGACCCGGCACGGCGTCACGCTTCAGGTGGCGTGGACGCCGCCGAGAGTGACCCTGCAGGAGTACAGCGCCTCGCGCAGCTGTCGCGCCTGTGACTCTGTCATATCCGCAATCATCTGTGCTTCAATGCCGTGAACCACGGTGCGGAGCGAGTCGAGCACTCCCTGACCCTTTACGGTGAGCGACAGCAGATACTGACGGTGGCTGTTGGGGTCGCGTCGCCGCAAGATCAATCCACGGCCATCGAGCACGGTGATCATTTGAGCCATCGTTTGTGCTCGCACGAACGAGTTTCTCGCTAACTCCGCCGAGGTGAGATGCGGATGCCTTTCGAGGACCGTCAGAGCCGTGTATTGGACCGCGGTCAGCCCTGCGTTTCGCACGGCATCGTCCAAATGAGAACGCACCGCAAGCTCCACCTGCTTGATGAGATACAACAGGGTGATGTCTGGAGACCGGAAGGCCACTTCCTCGGCCTCCGAGGCGAGCAACTCAGTCATCGCTCCCCACTTTCGCCGCGTCCATCACCAACGAGTCCTGCACTGGAGGCTGGGGCTTGGCTGGCTTGTTGCCGAACCGGCGACTCAGCGCATCCGAGATCGTTGGCACCAGTCCTCGCGGAATGAACAACAAGACGGCGATGAGCACGATGCCATAGCCCGAATATTGCAAGATCGGCGAAGCCGTGGGCGGCAGTCCGGGAAGGCTTCCCAGGTAGTTGAGCACCTGTAGCAACACCGAAATCACGACTGCACCGATCACTCCGCCCGAGAGAGTTCCGAGTCCCCCAATAACAGCCATGATCACGTACCCGAACGACTGCATCGGAGGGAACGAATCTTGGCTTACGTAGGGAATAAAGAATGCACCAATGCCACCCGCGAGACCCGCGAAAGCACCGGATATAGCGAATATCGCGAGTTTGCTGCGCAGAACGGGCACTCCGGACGAGCTGGCCGCAGACTCACTTCCGGCCAAAGCACGGATGCCGCGACCGAACCTGCTGCGCACCAGGTTGCGTGAGAGCAGGAGCACGAGGCCCAACGCCGCAAGCGCGATGTAAGCGTAGGTCAACTGATTGGAGACGACGAAGTCGCCAATTCCGAGAGCGGGGATCCCCGAAATGCCGGTTCCGCCTCCGAAGATCTGGAGGTTGCCCATCAGCGCCTGCACGATCAGGAGCAAGGCAAGCGTTCCGAACGCGAGGTAATGGCCGTGCAGCCGCAAGAGGGGGATGCCGACGACGTAGGCAAAGATGCCGGCGACTATGGGTGCACAAAGCAGCGCAAGCAGCGGCGGTATCCCGACCTTGGTCGTCATCATCGCCACGGTAAGCGCACCAACGGCGACAAATGCTCCCTGGCCGAGCGAGACCTGGCCCGAATAGCCCATTAGGAGCGAGATGCCGGTCACAACAATCGCCGCGAGCACCATCTGCACAAAGAATGTCAGGTCGCCCATAAGCAGCGGGGTGACGACGGCGATGACAACGACGACTGCACCGAGAATGTACTTGCGCATCATTTTGCCTCCTCCGTTGCCAGAGACCTGTGTCGCACGATCATGACCACGAGCATCATGAGTAGCGCGACCTGAGTCTGAAATGAGCCTCCGCCGTACCCTGCGACGAGTTGACCAGAAACGCCAAGCACGAGACCACCGATTGCCGTCTTGATCGGACTGCTGAGTCCACCGAATACTGCGGCCGCGAAGCCGCTCAGTGCCATAGGCAAGTCGGAGTAGAACGACATCGGGCTCGAGGGCGCAATGAGTACGCCTGCGAGTCCGCCGAGCGCTCCCGCGACGGCAAAGGAAATGAGTCCCATGCCGCGCACGTTGATTCCCACCAGCCTCGCAGCGCGCGGGTTCGACG
>JBDTAD010000398.1:0-2740 GCA_039924815.1 Lacisediminihabitans sp. | reverse complement strand
CGGAATCGCGGTGTTCAGCTTCTTGAGCTTCTTGGGGTCATCCATCGTTGACTAATTGATCGGAGTCTCCACTGCACCGGGGGCAACGTTGACGACGCGGATGTTGTGCTCACCGAGCTCAACGCCGGCTGTGCGGGTGAGCATCCTGGTGCCGCCCTTCGACACGCAGTAGGCGGTATTACCCGGCATCGGCCAGTCTTCGTGCACCGAGGACATGTTGATCACCAGACCCGGTGTCTTCTGTGCGATGAATTGCTTTGCGGCCGACTGCGTGCCGAAGAACGCGCTCTTGAGGTTGACGTTCATCACGAGGTCAAACTGCTCTTCTGTGGTGTCAAGAATTGACGTGCGCGTTTCGATTCCGGCGTTGTTGATCAGGACATCCAACTTTCCGAAAGACGAGACGGCCGCCTCGACCAGCGCCTGCACACCCGCGAGCGTGCCCACATCCGCTTTCACGCCCACGGCGCGACCGCCCAGTTTCTCCACCGTCGATACGAGTGCTTCGGTTTCCTGCGGATCCGCGATGTAGTCGATGACGACGTTCGCGCCCTCGGCCGCAGCCGCAAGAACGATCGACTCTCCAATGCCACTGTTTCCGCCAGTGACGATGATGCTTTTGCCTTCGAGAAGCATGCTGGTCTCCTATCTGCCATCGTGCAGGCTACGCCCCCTGAGTGGCAGTGGCGTGTGAGCGGTGAGCGTCGAGAGACCTGGCTACCTTCTCGGCAGCCGGCGCGAGAGCACTCACGATCGGAGAGTTTTCGTCGTGACCGCAGCCGTGACGCCAACGCCAGCGACCGCTGCAGCAATGACCCAGCGCACGTGATGGGAGACCCACATCTGCGGGGAATAGTCCCGAGACTCACCGTCGAAGATCCCGTGTGCTCCGAAGTCGTGTCCATCAGGCCCATCGAGCGGTTGCCACAGATTGTTCGGCCGATCCGAGGGGACCGACTGCGACGTTTGCTGGGCTCCGTACCCGGTCTTAGCCATGTACCGATCGAGGATCGGGGCGATAAATTTGTTTCCAACGATGGCCTCGAACGTGGAGAACCCGACCCAATATTGCTTCCGCTTGGGATGGTCAGCGGCAAACACCACTCCGCGCGCCGCGACCTCCGGCTGGTAAATCGGTGGCACCGGTTGTGGGTGGTTCGGCAGGCGCGACAACACCCAGGAGAACTGTGGCGTGTTTACCGCGGGCATCTGCACGACCGTAATATGCACGTTGCTCTTGTCGTGAATGAGCTCGGTGCGCACGGTCTCGGTGAAGCCGTTGATCGCGTGCTTTGCGCCGCAGTATGCAGCTTGCAGCGGGATGCTTCGGTAACCGAGCGCTGAGCCGACCTGCACGATGGTCCCATGATCGCGATTCTTCATGCGCGTCAAGGCCACGTGCGTGCCATAGACGAACCCTAGGTACGACACCTCAGTGACCCGCTTGAACTCCTCCGGCTTGATCTCCGTGAACGGCGCGAACACCGAGGTGAAGGCAACGTTCACCCACACATCAATCGGACCAAACTTCTCCTCGACCTCGCTAGCCGCCTTCTCGACCTGGTCGTAATCGGACACATCCGTGGGAATCGCGAGCGCCTCGCCTCCCGCCGTTTCCACATCTTCCTTAGCCGCGTCCAAGCCCGTTTCGCCGCGCGCGAGCAAGCCGATACGGGCTCCCCTGGCGGCGAAAGCGCGAGCCGTCGCACGGGCAATTCCTGCGCTCGCGCCGGTAATGACGACAACTTGCGGTGTACTCATGTCAGTCCTACTTTCTGGATCGATTCGGATGTTCCCGCGCTAGCGGGCTTCGTACGCGTGAGGCTCGATACCCCAGCTCGCACTGTGGCTTTCGCCGGGTTCGAGCGTGATCAGGCCTTCCCCGGAGTTGAAGGCGTTCGGCACGCAGGTCATCGGCTCAACTCCAAGGCCGGTGCGGCGCCGGTCTGGCTGAGGCAGTGCGTCCCCGGTGAAGATTTCCAGGTACGGATATGCCTTGTCCGTCCAGAGCGACACGGCCGGACCATCAAGCAGCGAGAGCGTAACCCTGGCGCGACCGTCCGAGTCTCGACGAAGATCGGCGTAGGTCACGTCGATTTTGCGAGCGCCAAGTTCTTGCGGCGTTCGAAGGTCATAGTGGGTTCCTTCGACCGACTCACGGCCGGTGGGGATGCCGACGTCATCGACCGGCAGATAGACCGAGCCGGGCACGTGGGCATGAGCCCAATCGATCGTCTCGGTGCCGACGGTGAGGTACGGGTGTGCTCCGGTGCCGTAGGGACAGGCTTCATTACCAATGTTCGTCGCGGTGGTACGCACGCTCAAGCCTGAGTTATCCAGTGCGTAATCGATGCGGCACTCAAGCACCCACGACCATCCGGGGCAGGCGTAGAGGGTGTAGCCGAAGGACGCATGGTTCTCACCCCGCTCGATCACATCCCAGGATGCCCATCGCGTGAGCCCGTGAATCGCACCATCGACCTCAGGCTCCGTGAGATCAAGCTGGCGCACTTCGCCCGCCCATTCGTACGATCCCGCCTTGATCCGATTTGGCCACGGAATCAGCGTGTGGCCGCGCGCGCCGGTGCACATCTCGGTTTTGGTGTACCCGTCGATGATCGACCGCGCTCCCGCGGTGTACGACCTGAGACCTGCGCCTACCTCCGTAATGAAGACGGTCTGGTCACCATGACGCAGTTCGTGCTGGATGCCAGAAGGTACCGTTGCCATCTGTTTGCTC
>JBDTAD010000397.1:0-3518 GCA_039924815.1 Lacisediminihabitans sp. | reverse complement strand
CTGGAGGAGAGTGATGTTTGACGCCGTTGCGGCGTTGTGCCACATCTCGGTGTGCATTGCTGGTGCGATGACCACAGGCGCAGTGCTGGCCAGAATAGTGTTGCCGAGAAGGTCATCCGCTAAGCCTGCCGCCAGCTTTGCGATGGTGTTCGCTGTGGCGGGGGCAACGACGATGAGATCTGCCGCCTGCCCGATGGCGACGTGACGCACTTCGGCCACGCCCTCGTAGAGATCGCTGTGGACGATGTTGCGGCTAATCGCTTCGAGCGTTGGTCGACCGACGAAGCGTAAAGCGGCGTCCGTTGCGACGACGTGAACGTCATGTCCAGCCAAGACCAAGAGTCGGATGACGCCGACAGCTTTGTACGCCGCGATACCGCCGGTGATCCCGACGACGACGTTCAGACGACGACTCACCCGGGCTCCTTCGATACCGCAGCGGACGAACTAGTGCTGACGATGAAGAGGAAGACTAAACGGCAGCCTCTATCAAAGGCTTAACGACCAGCTTGTCTTCATTGATCTCACGCATAGCGACCGACAGAGGCTTGTCATCGATGGTGGAGTCCACGAGCGGGCCAACATTGTCGAAGAGGCTGCCCTCATGGAGGTCTGCGTAGTAGTCATTAATCTGGCGCGCACGCTTGGAGGCGAAGATCACCAGCGCATACTTGGAGTCGACCTTTGACAAGAGCTCGTCGATCGGCGGGTCAATAATGCCTTTTGCTCGTTCAACCATGGCGTTGTACTCCTCGATGTTCAGTGGTGCTAGTCGCTCGCGCCCATTATCCGGCGCGCACATACTCAAGTATTTTGTGGGATTGCCATCAAGTCTACGACTTCCTGTGCCGCTTGGCTGACTTCACGGTTGACAACCTTGTGATCAAACTCATCTTGGGCGGCCAATTCGACCTTCGCAGTTTCGAGTCGGCGCTGCTGCTCCGCAGACTCTTCTGTACCCCGCCCAATCAATCGGCGCACCAATTCTTCCCAACTCGGAGGAAGCAGAAAGATCAACACGGCCTCGGGCATGGCGGCCCGGACCGACCGCGCGCCCTGCAGATCAATTTCGAGGAGCACACTCTTGCCCTCGGCAAGCGCTGCGTCGATCGGGGCCCGAGGAGTGCCGTAACGGTATGCGTTGTGCACTGTAGCGGTTTCCAACATCTGACCAGATGCGATGAGCCGATCAAACTCGGAATCACTCACGAAGTAGTAGTTGACGCCGTCGACTTCACTGGGCCGTGGCGCGCGTGTTGTCGCCGATACCGAGAGGTGCACCTGTGGATGATTCTCGCGGATGTAAGTGGCGACCGTACCTTTACCCACGGCGGTTGGTCCCGCGAGTACAACCAGCCTGGACTGAACATTGGCGTGCGGATGTCGCTCCCGCGAAACCAGCCAGCTTCGAAGACGAGTGCGTTGACGGACTCCGAGGCCGCCGACGCGCTTGGAATCGGCTATGTCCAAGTCGCGCATCACTTTCTCCACTCTGGTCGGGCCGAGTCCGTGAATGCTCGTCAGAAGCTCACGCACTCTGAGGCTGCGCTCCGCTGCGGAAGCTTCTTCCGACCACGCGGCATCGACGACATCGATGACGCTGCGCTCGCCGAGGCGAATCGCGGACTTGACCGCGGCACGCGCTCGCCGCGCTGCTACCGCCGCACGCGAGGCGGCGGCACGGTCCACCGCGGGAGGAGTTACCCTCGTTGCCACTGTGCAACCTCGCTTGCGTGGGACCGGACTATCTCGCGGATGCCCGCGCGGCCAGCAGAGAGAATACTTCGAGAGACTGAAACCACGACCAGGCCGCGCGCTGCGCCGAACAGCGCACCCAGGTCGCTGAGGCGCGCGCCCTGATGACCGAACCCCGGCGCAAGGATTGGGGTTCCGTGGACGCCGGAAGCGTCTTCGAGATCGATCCCATAGTCGTCGAGGTCAACCGTCGCACCGAGGACAACCCCAATGGAGCCCATGCCGGCGACATCCTGCTGGTTGTTGATGATGGTCACCGCATCGACGATACTCGCCGCCACTGTCCTGCCCACGGAGGGTCCGGCAGACAGCGTCGAGCGCTGAAGTACGAAGGATTCTGGATTGGAAGTTGCAGCGAGGACGAATATGCCTTTACCGCCGGTCTGAGCCAGCGCCACGGGAGCCGCAAGCGAGTCGACCCCCTGATAGGCGCTCATCGTCAGCGCGTCGGCTTCTAGCGGACTGCCCGCCCTAAGCCACGCCTGGGCATATGCCTCAACCGTGCTACCGACATCGCCACGCTTCACGTCAGCAATCACGAGCAACCCTGCCGCCCGAGCCGCTGCGATGACCTCTTCCAAGGCGCTATAGCCAGCCGACCCGTGGCGCTCGAAAAATGCGACTTGTGGTTTGACCAGCCCCACTTGTCCAGCAGCGGCATCCACAACCCGCAGACCGAAGTCGCGCAGGCCAGATGGATCATCGGGCAGACCCCACTCCTGGAGGAGAAACGGGTGCGGATCAATGCCGACACAGAGCTGGCCACGGGCACTGAATGCCTCCGCGAGTCGCTGTCCGAAACTGAGCGTCACGCCAAGGATCCCACTCGCTCGGCCCGCTCAATCGCGTAGTCCTGAAGCGACTTGACGGCGAATCCCTCTCGCATAGATTCAATCGAGGCGACGGCAGCACCCACCTGCGCGATGGTCGTGTACAGCGGGAGATCGGCCGCAACAGCCGCTGCGCGAATCTCGTACCCATCGGCTCGTGCACTGCGTCCGCTCGGCGTGTTGATGACCATATCGACCTCCGAACTGTTGATCAGATCGACGATCGATGGCTCGTTGGCACTGGATGCCTCGCCCTGGTCGTACTTGCGCACGACCTCCGCGGCAATGCCATTGCGGCTGAGGATCTCCGCTGTGCCCAGGGTGGCGAGAATTCGAAAGCCGAGTTGCTGCAGTCGGACCACCGGCAAAACGATGGCTCGCTTATCGCGGTCTGCCACCGAGACAAAGACGCTGCCGCGCGGAGGTAGCCGCACCGAAGCCGCCTGCTGACTCTTGGCGAACGCTTTGGGGAAGTTTGAGTCGATGCCCATAACTTCACCGGTCGAGCGCATCTCCGGACCGAGGATCGAATCAACGATCTTGCCCTCTTTAGTGCGGAACCGTTTGAACGGAAGCACCGCCTCTTTGACGGCGACGGGAGAATCCATCGGCACAATTGCGCCGTCGTGCTTCGGCAGCATCCCGTCATCGATCAGCGTTTGGATGCGCACGCCCGCCATCACCAAGGCAGCGGCCTTGGCGATGGGTGTGCCCGTGGCTTTCGCGACGAACGGCACGGTTCGCGACGCGCGTGGATTAGCTTCGAGCACGTACAGCACACCGGCACCGATGGCGAACTGCACATTGAGTAGTCCGCGCACCCCGACACCGTCGGCAATGGCCTCCGTGGCCGCACGCACCCACAACAGCTGGTCGCGTCCGAGGGTCACTGGCGGGAGGGTGCAACTCGAGTCGCCGGAATGGATTCCGGCT
>JBDTAD010000396.1:0-2121 GCA_039924815.1 Lacisediminihabitans sp. | reverse complement strand
TCGAGAACATGATCGAAGAAGCTGTGGCCTTCTCCGAGGAGGGGGTTGCGAGCGGGCTAGTGAAGCCGAGCCGTGACCCGAGGGCTCGGGCACGGTTCCTGGTGACCTCGAGCCTCGGGGGCCTTTTGCTCCAACTTTCTTTGCATCCAGACCTCGAACTCGCCGATGTTGGGCCCACAGTGCGTCGACTCGTTGAGGAGATCACGCTCCCGACGCTCGAAATTTATACGGAGGGCGTGCTCGCCGATCGCCGATACCTCGACGATTATCTGCTCTATATGTCTGGTCCACCCGCTGCGACGACGCCGGGCACCACTCCATCCCCTTCATCATCGGAGACCACACCATGACCGCTTCTCTTGCCGTCGACGTTCACGGCCTACAAAAGAATTTTGGATCTACCCGCGCACTCGATGGGCTCGACCTGCGGGTCGAGACGGGAACCGTCGCAGGGTTCCTGGGGCCCAACGGGTCCGGAAAGTCCACGACCATCCGCATCCTGCTCGGACTTCTTCGGGCGGATGGCGGCCAGGCCGCACTGCTCGGCGGCGACCCCTGGCGGGATTCCGTCGAGCTGCACAAACGCATCGCCTATGTGGCTGGTGACGTAACCCTGTGGCCGAGCCTCACCGGAGGCCAGGCCATCGACATCCTGGGCGCGTTGCGCGGTGACCATGACCGCGCACGAGTCGACAGCTTTCTGCAGCGCTTCGAGTTAGATCCCACGAAAAAGGCGCGAACCTATTCGAAGGGCAACCGCCAGAAGGTGGCGCTCGTGTCGGCGTTCGCCAGCCGTGCAGAGCTGCTCTTTCTTGACGAGCCGACCAACGGGTTGGACCCGCTCATGGAAGGCGTGTTCACCGAGTGCGTTAAAGAAGCGCGTGCCGAGGGGCGATCAGTATTGCTCTCCAGCCATATCTTCGCCGAGGTCGAAAAGCTTTGCGACACCGTCACGATCATCCGAGAAGGGCGCACCGTCGAATCCGGTGTGCTCTCGGAACTCCGGCACCTTCAGCGATCCACTGTCACGGTGACCTTGGATGGCGATTCTGGCGCACTCGGAACGGTAGACGGCGTACACGACCTCGTCGTCGAGGGCAGTCACGTGACGTTCACCGTCGACAGCGCGGCCTTGCCACAGGTACTGGCGGCCCTCGCGCTGGTGAAACCTCGCGAACTTGTTTCTACTCCACCTTCGCTTGAAGAACTGTTCCTGCGCCATTACGGGGTTCACCCGCCCACAGAAGACGCAAACGCAAGCAGGGCGGCAGTGTGATGGCCGCGGAGTCCCGATCGAGCTCGACAGTGTGGCCGGGTTTCACGGCCCCAGCGTGGAAGGCGCCCTATGCGGGGCTCGGCCTTATGGTTCGTTTTATCCTGCGTCGCAACTGGCTTCGGATGCTGATCTGGCTCATAGTGCTCGCGGGCATGGTGCCGCTGGTCGTCGATTCTCAGCGGGCGCTCTTTCCCACTCAGGCCGCTCGGGATGCCTACGCGGCGATCGCAAACACTCCGGCCGTCGCGGCGCTCACCGGCCTGCCGTACGCTGCGGGAACCCTGGGTGGCATCCTTAATATCAAACTCTGGATGACGATAGCTGTTGCGTTAGCTTTCGCCGTTATCTTCTTGGTCACTCGTAGCGGGCGCGCGGAAGAAGAGGCCGGACGCACGGAACTCCTCCGTGCCGGAGTGCTCGGCCGGCACGCGTATTCGTTGGCCAATTGGCTCGTGGCTTCCGGATTTGCGTTTGTCATCGGGCTCGCCTGCGGGGGTGCGGCGATGAGCCAGGGCCTCCCCGCCGAGGGAGCACTGCTCATGGGCGCATCGTTCGTTGGCGTCGCGCTTGTCTTTGTAGGTGTTGCAGCGGTCGCAGGTCAGCTGGCACGAACCAGTCGTGGAGCGAATGCGATCGCGTCGACGGTTCTCGCTGTCGCCTACCTCGTCCGCGCGGGTGCCGACGTCGGAGCCGAAGGCGGCCGCGCGAACTGGGCCACCTGGCTCTCCCCCATCGGATGGGCGCAACAAACGCGTTCGTACGGGGAGAACCTCTGGTGGCCGCTGTCACTCTGCCTCATTACCGCAGTTGTGCTCTGCTGGATCGCGCTCGTGCTTGAGCGGCGG
>JBDTAD010000395.1:0-1504 GCA_039924815.1 Lacisediminihabitans sp. | reverse complement strand
GGGCACGCTCGAGGGTCGCCCCGCATGGCCGATGATCATCCTGCGCACTCCGAAAGGGTGGACCTGCCCCAAGGAGATCGATGGTCATCCCGCTGAGAATAATTGGCGGGCTCATCAGGTTCCCCTGCTCGATGCCCGCGACACGGAAGCTCACACGAGACTGCTCGAAACGTGGATGCGGTCCTACAAGCCCGAGGAACTTTTCGACGACGCTGGTGCAGTAGTTCCGCTTGCCACCGCTCTCGCACCGCGCGGAGACCTTCGCATGAGTGCGAACCCCGTGGCGAACGGAGGACTGCTCCGCCAAGAGTTGAGGCTGCCAGATTTTCGAGAGTACGCTGTGGCGGTTCCCACCCCGGGCGGTTCAATCAGCGAGGCAACCCGAGTTCTCGGCGGATGGCTGAGAGACGTCATTGTGGCGAACCCGAACAACTTCCGCATTTTCGGGCCAGACGAGACGGCGTCCAACCGTCTCAGCGACGTGTTCGAAGCCACCAACAAGCAGTGGAACGCGGAGTTCTGGCCGATAGACGAGGACAACCATTTGGCGCGGGCGGGTCGCGTCATGGAGATGCTGAGCGAGCACCAGTGTCAGGGCTGGCTCGAAGGGTATCTGCTCACCGGGCGGCACGGCCTAGTCAACTCTTATGAGGCCTTCATCCACATCGTTGACTCCATGTTCAACCAGCACGCAAAGTGGTTGAAGACGACGCGAAATATTCCGTGGCGCCGGTCTGTGGCCTCGTTGAACTACCTGCTGAGCTCTCATGTGTGGCGGCAAGACAACAACGGCCTCTCCCATCAGGACCCGGGTTTTATCGACCACGTCGTGAATAAGAAGGCAGACGTAGTTCGTGTGTACCTGCCGTTCGACGCCAACACCCTGCTGTCGACCTTCGACCACTGCTTGCGCTCGGTCGACTACGTGAATGTCGTCGTGGCGGGTAAGCAGCCGGCCGCGAACTGGCTGACGATGGAGCAGGCGGTCGAACACTGCACGAGAGGGCTGGGGTTGTTGGAGTGGGCCGGTACGGAACTGGCCGGCGAAGAGCCGGATGTCGTCCTTGCTGCGGCTGGCGATGTGCCGACCCTCGAGATGCTCGCCGCCGTGTCGATCTTGCGTGAGCGGATTCCATCTCTCAAGGTGCGAGTCGTCAACGTCGTGGACCTGATGCGCCTGCAGAGCGAGGGGGAGCATCCGCACGGTCTCAACGACCAGGAATATGACGCGATTTTCACCACGGACAAGCCGGTGGTGTTCGCCTTCCACGGCTACCCGTGGCTCATCCACCGCCTGACCTATCGTCGCCATGGCCACGAGAACCTCCATGTGCGCGGCTATATCGAAGAGGGAACCACGACGACGCCCTTCGACATGGTCATGATGAACAATCTCGACCGGTACCACCTGGTGATGGATGTCATCGATCGCGTCCCCGGACTGGGCGGCAGGGAAGCGGCCCTGCGGCAAGACATGCAGGACTCCCGGTTGCGAGCGAGAGAG
>JBDTAD010000394.1:0-2118 GCA_039924815.1 Lacisediminihabitans sp. | reverse complement strand
ATTTCCCGCTGTTCACTGCAGCCCAATATCTCGTCCCCGTTGCGACTGTCTTAGCGCTCCTGGTCACCATAGCGTCGGCTACCGCACTCGCACGGCGCGGAAATTCTCCGGCCTGGGCACCGTGCATCGGAGGCGCACTGATTGTGCTCGCGTTCCTAGTCGCAATAATTCTGGCCAACGTCTCCATCGCGTAACGAAACAGAGTCCGTCGATTGCCAGCGGCTAATAGATGAGGTCTCGCTCAAGGAGCTGATGCATGTGAGCTAGTCGCTGCGCAGTCAGCTGGGCTTTCTGAAGTGCACTATTCACCGAGGGTTGGAGCGCGGTCTGGATCGCTGAAGCGAGCACTGCCTGGCCCTGAGCGTTCGGGTGCACGTTGTCGTCCTGCATGAGTTCCGGATGCCCCTGCATAGGTTGCCCCAGGTCGATATAGGCACCCCCGACCGCAGTCACGGCCTGCTCCACCTGCGAGTTCACATCTGTGAGCTGTGCTGGTGGCTCGGTGTAGCCCCACAGCGTGCTGAGCCCCACAATCTCAGCATCCGGAAAATCGGCGCGGATGGCGGCAAGCTCCGAAACCGTTGCGGCCAGCAACGCGGAGTCGTCTAGTCCGAAGTCATTGCTCGAGCCTTCGAAAATGACAATGTCGGGATGCAGACTGGACGCGGCGGCGACAATGTCTCCAAAGTTGCCCGTGCATTCGGTTGGGTTACCCACCGCGAGAACCCCGGCTCCGTCGCACGCGGAGTTGGTTACCGTCACACCCGCGCTGCTCGCCAACAGCAAGGGCCAGGCTTGCCCCTCAGCGAGTCCGTGCCCTCGCATGATCGAGTCTCCGATCGTGAGAACCTGCAACTGGGATGTCGTGGCGGTCGAGAGCGCTGGTCCGTTTCCCGCAGCGAACGCGGTCGTCGCCTGCCCGGCCACCAGAGCCCCAGCAGCGATGGCCATAACGCTGCCCACCGCGAGAGCACGACGCCGAATTCTCACGTTTCCCATGCTCCAACCTCGATCCTGTGGTTGCCTGAAAAGTTCTCCTTCAATACTCGCCGAGCAGAACAGGCCATGTGTTCGAATCAGGTAAGAGCACCGACGGTTCAGAAGCCACACCGCAACCGTTGGGGCAATCTCGGTTGAAGGCACATCTCTACACCGCAGAGCCCCCGTTGTACTCTATGTTGTGAGAGACAACAAACTTCAGGAGACGCGATGACAAGTCGCAGTGAGCAACTCATCGACGAGCGCGTGCGGGCTCTCGCCGCCGAGGATGAAGACCTCCGGAGCATGCTCGCCGACGACTGGATGCGGTACCGCACCTCGCCCGCGCTGCAGCAGTTGACGCAGGAGGCGCATTCGGTCTGCGCCGAGATCAACCGCATCTACTACGACTCCCCTACCGAGGCGCAGCGCCTGTTCCACAACCTCGTTCCCGGCGCCGGAGAGGGCATCGACTTTCGGCCACCCATCAGCATCGACTACGGCATCCGCCTGTCGATCGGCGACCGCACCTTCATCAACGCGGACTTTCTCATCATCGGAGGTGGCTTCGTCACGATCGGCTCTGACTGCCTCATCGGCCCGCGATGCGGCATCTACACTCCGAACCACGCGCAGGACATCGCCCGCAGACTCGAGGGCTGGGAGCGGCCAGAGCCCGTCACGATCGGCGACAACGTGTGGCTCGGTGGATCAGTCACCATCACCCCCGGTGTCACCATTGGCGACAACAGCATCATCGGCGCGGGGTCCGTCGTCACGAAAGACATCCCCGCAAACATGATCGCCGTGGGTAACCCGTGCCGTCCGGTCAAACCGGTTCCCGCGAGCTAAATAGCAACGGGGAGAATGGGGCCTATGACGACCTTCTCTTTTGCCGACATCCCCACTCTGGCGGGTTGCACCGCCATCGTCACCGGTGCCAACAGCGGCCTCGGCCGCGTTACCGCTCGTGCGCTTGCGGAGAAGGGCGCGCGGGTCATACTCGCGGTACGCGACCTAGCCAAAGGCCGGGAGGCAGTTGCCGGGATGACCGGAGACCGCGAGGTTCGTCAGCTTGACCTTGCAGATCTCAGCTCGGTTCGTGCGTTCGCCGCTGGGATCAACGAACCGATTGACCTA
>JBDTAD010000393.1:0-2035 GCA_039924815.1 Lacisediminihabitans sp. | reverse complement strand
ATTAAACACGGCTTCCGTCGCTTAACCGGGCGGGGCGACGTACGATCAGGCCATGGGATCGCGCAGACCGCCGGATCTCCGGACTCTGGCCTCGCTCAGTCGAGTGAGACTTCTCTACGCGCTGCTGAAGCGTGGCTCGCTTCCCATTGACGAGCTCGCTGACGAGGCAGAGCTGCATCCCAATACAACCCGCGAGCACCTTCACCGCCTCATCGACGACGGCTTTGTGGTCTCGCACACCCTTGCCAGCCCGTTCCGCGGGAGACCCAAGGTCGTCTACGCACTCGCGGCTGATCGCAACGACCCTATCCAGGCGAAAAAAATTCGTTTGGCAAAGCAGCGCATCGGGCAGCTCAATCGTTTTTTGCCCGTCACCATCGAAGCGACCCGCGCGTCCGCCGCATCCGCCGCCGACGACCAAGCTGATGACCAGGCCGACATGGTCGAGGATCACATGGACCAGTGCGGCTTCGACTCGACTGTCGACCGAGAAGGTCTCTGCCTGAACATCCGCACGTGCCCGGTTGAGACGCTCGCACGCGAGCATCCCGAGGTGTGCCAAGTGCACTTCCATCTTGTCGATTCCGCCCTTCATCGAGTTGATGGGCCGCTCGAGACAACGCGACTGAACAGGTTGCATCCAACCAACGGGTGCTCCGTGGATTTACACCGCACCGATGGGGATGGTGCCCTCGTTCAGACTTAATATTCACGGTGTTTTGTCGTTGCCGATATCGACGGGTACCGCGAGGCTCGGTTAAGGAGCGTGTAATCGCCACCGCGATAGCCGTTCTGAAATTTGGAGGGCACTGTGGAATCGAACATCTCGTCCGCGAAGCAGGGAGCCCGCACAGACGGCCCCCTCGCCGACACCCTGATCAAACTGGGTCGGTTCCTCCGCCCGGGCGAGGTGTCTGAAGACCTCAGATCGGTCTTCCTGGATGGCGGGCGCAAGGCGGATGCCTTCTACCGCGACCGCTGGACGCACGACAAAGAGGTGCGCTCTACCCACGGCGTGAACTGCACCGGTTCGTGCTCGTGGAAGGTCTACGTCAAAGACGGCATCATCACCTGGGAAACGCAGCAGACTGACTATCCCCTGATCGGGCCAGACTCTCCAGAGTACGAACCGCGCGGATGCCCCCGCGGCGCGTCGTTCAGCTGGTACACCTACTCGCCCACCCGCATCCGCTACCCCTACGTGCGCGGCGCGCTCCTCGATGCGTACCGCGCAGCCAAGAAGAGCGTCGGCGACCCCGTGCTCGCTTGGGCCGCCGTGATGGATGACCCGGTCGCCTCGCGCGCCTACAAGCAGGCCCGA
Organism: Lacisediminihabitans sp.; assembly: GCA_039924815.1. Classification (GTDB taxonomy): domain Bacteria; phylum Actinomycetota; class Actinomycetes; order Actinomycetales; family Microbacteriaceae; genus Parafrigoribacterium_A. The sequence goes on along the minus strand of JBDTAD010000393.1, from coordinate 714 downwards.
GGCAAGGGCGGCCTAGTTCGCGCGAGCTGGGCTGAGGCATCCGAGATCGTCGCCGCCGCTCACGTGCACACGATCAAGAAGTATGGACCAGACCGCGTCGCCGGCTTCTCTCCCATTCCCGCGATGTCGATCGTGTCCCACGGTGTCGGCTCGCGATTTGTCACCATGCTCGGTGGCACGATGCTGTCGTTCTACGACTGGTATGCCGACCTTCCGGTGGCCAGCCCCCAGGTGTTCGGCGACCAGACCGATGTACCAGAGTCTGCCGACTGGTGGAACTCGTCCTACCTGATGATGTGGGGCTCCAATGTGCCGGTCACCCGCACGCCAGACGCCCACTTTATGGTCGAGGCGCGTTACCGCGGCCAGAAGGTCGTCGTGGTTTCACCCGACTACGCAGACAACACCAAGTTCGCCGACGAGTGGCTCGCAGTGCACCCGGGAACAGACGCGGCTCTCGCGATCTCGATGGGCCACGTCATTCTTAAAGAATTTCTGGTCGAAAAGAAAACCCCGCGCTTCATCGACTACATGAAGAAGTTCAGCGACTCCGCCTACTTGATTGAGCTCATCCCCCACGGCGATGGCTACCTGGCTGGCAAGTTCCTCACCGCGGATGCCCTGCCAGACACGAAAGCGGACGTCGCGAACCCGGCGTTCAAGCCGGTCCTCCTCGACCAGAATGCCAAGCCGGTCGTGCCCAACGGATCGCTC
>JBDTAD010000392.1:0-2093 GCA_039924815.1 Lacisediminihabitans sp. | reverse complement strand
GTCGATGGTGCGAACCTCAACGCACTGCTCGGCTACGCGCGCTTTGGTGACTTTGGCGGCGACGTTTCGCACCTCAACCTGCACAAGACCTTCTGCATCCCGCACGGCGGCGGCGGGCCAGGCGTCGGACCGGTCGCGGCTAAGGCACACCTCGCGCCTTACCTGCCTGGGCACCCGATGGCTCAGCACCGTACGCTCCCTGAGCCGGCCGAAGTGCCGGCCCACAGGAACGCTGTTTCCGCGGCGCCGTATGGCAGCCCGAGCATCCTCCCGATCAGCTGGGCATACATCCGCATGATGGGCGCTGATGGGCTGAAGCGTGCAACGGGTGCTGCCGTACTCGCGGCCAACTACGTTGCCGCGCGACTGCGTGACCACTATCCGGTGCTGTACTCCGGTGATGGCGGCCTCGTGGCCCACGAGTGCATCCTCGACCTGCGACCTCTCACGGAAGCGACCGGCGTGACGGTGGATGACGTGGCCAAGCGCCTCGTCGACTATGGCTTCCATTCGCCGACGATGTCCTTCCCGGTTGCTGGAACCCTTATGGTCGAGCCGACTGAGAGCGAGGATCTGCCGGAGATCGATCGCTTCATTGAGGCGATGATCGCGATCAAGGCAGAGGCGGATGCGGTTGCCGCAGGCCAGTGGCCCGCCGACGACAACCCGCTGCGCAATGCTCCGCACACGGCGCGCTCGGTGATCGAGGGGGAGTGGGCGCACAGCTATTCCCGCGAGACCGCCGTGTATCCGGTGCGTGGCCTGCTCCGCAACAAGTATTGGCCGCCGGTGCGTCGCGTTGATCAGGCCTGGGGTGACCGCAACCTGGTCTGTGCCTGTCCGCCGCCGGAAGCCTTCGAGTAGCGCGTTGGAGCTACCCGAACAGACCGGGGAATGCGGATGCCGCCCACGGGTATCCGACGAACACCGCGGCGTCGATGATGAAATGCGCAATCACGAGCGGTAGCACCCGCTTGTACCGCGTGTAGAGCCAGCCGAAGAGCACCCCCATCGCGACGTTGCCGATGAACGAGCCGTAGCCCTGGTAGAGGTGGTAGCTGCCGCGCAGAATCGCGGCGGTGAGAATCATCTGCCACTTTCCCCAGCCAAGGTCTCGGAGTCTCGTGAACAGGTAGCCGATCACAATGATCTCTTCCTGCAGGCCGGAGCGCAGCGCCGACAGCAAAAGCACGGGGATTGTCCACCAGTAGCCGCCAAGACTGTTGGCATCCACGGTCACCGTGAGTCCGAGCGCCTTGCCACCAAGGTAGAGCGCGATGCCGGGGATTCCGATGATGGCGGCCAAACCAAGTCCGGCCAGAACATCCCGGCCTGGCTTACGAAAATCGATACCAAGTCGTGACAGGTGTGGCCTCGCCGCGTTCCAGAGCAGGAACACGACGAGCGCAACGGGAACCAGGTCGAAGACTATGCCGAGAAGCTGGTAGATGAAGTCGAAGACCTCGCGGTTATTCAACGGAACATTGAGTTTTGCGGTGTTGCTAGAGAGCGGCGCCGGCCTCGTCGAGAGATCGATGATGCTCACGATCGAATAGATCGCGGATGCTCCGAGCGACAGTCCGAGCACGAGCAAGATCTCGGCGCGGATTCGACCTCGAGTAGGGGTGTTGCCGCCGTCGGGCTCGGTCATGTTATGCGGCGCCTGAGGCGCCTGAGGCGCCTGAGGCGCCTGCTGTGACGGGGTTCGCTTCATCCTCTGTCGCATTCGATCGATGCTACGCCGAACGCAGAGCGGCGTTTGGGCGGTATGTTGGCCTCTCTGACACGGGATTTATGCAAAGACGCCAATTTGCGTGCAAAGATCCGCCATCTGCGCGAGATATTTCCCACAACGGTTAGCAGATTTCAATGATTGCGTTTACTGTTTTGACAGCGCATGACCCCCATCGGGGCAGTGTGCTCAATGCGGTGGCTCGAACTAGGAATCGTGCTGGCGTAAGTCCATCTTGCACAGGAGGAAAATTGAAAATGACACGGAAGCGATTGCTTTCTGCAATCGCGATAGCAGGGGCGGCGAGCCTGGCCCTTGCAGCATGCACGACCAGCGCGGAAACGACAACGCCGTCCAATAC
>JBDTAD010000391.1:0-3742 GCA_039924815.1 Lacisediminihabitans sp. | reverse complement strand
CCGTGTAGCCCTCGACCACAACAACCTGCCGGCCACGAGAGATGTCGCGCTTGGCGAGATCCAGCCCGTAAAGCACCTGCGACTTGTGGTACACCGCAGTCTCCGGGGTGTTCAGGTACTTCGGGCCCTTGTCGTCGTCGAGCAGTCTGCGCGCGCCGAAGCCGAGGGTCTGCCCTGTGACGTCTCGAATGGGCCAGACGAGCCTGCCCCGAAAGCGGTCATACGGACCTCTGTCGCCTTCACCGGTGAGGCCTGCCGCAAGGAGTTCGGCGTCGGAGTAACCGAGCCCGCGAAGATGCTTGCTCATCGCGTCGTAACTCTTCGGAGCGAAGCCGATGCCGAAACGCTCGGCTGCGGACGGGTCGAACCCGCGCTCCCCCAGGAAAAGCCTGCCGGGCTCCGCTTCTGGCGTGCTCAGTTGTGACGCGAAATACTCTGCGGCAGACTGATTGGCCGCTAAGAGTCTGGCCCGGTTGCCATGATCCGCGTTCGCCTGCCCGCCATCTTCGTAGTGAAGTTCGAAGCCGATGCGGGCCGCCATCCGCTCCACCGACTCGGTGAAAGTCATGTGATCCATCTTCTGCAGGAAGGTGAACACGTCGCCATCTTCCCCGCACCCGAAGCAGTGGTATCTGCCCACCTGTGGCCGAACATGAAAGCTTGGGCTGCGCTCATCGTGGAAGGGACACAGGCCCTTCATCGACCCGACCCCAGCACCCTTGAGCGTCACGTAATCGCCGACAATATCAACGATGTTGACGCGTGCCCGCACCTCGTCAATGTCGTTACGTCTGATCAGCCCGGGCATGCTCTGATTCTAGGTTGCCCGAGGATTTTAGGTTGCCGAGCTAGCCAAGCAGCCGGATGTGCCAGGCGATTGCGGACTGGTCGGTGAGACTCGCAACCTGATCCACGACGGCTCGCTTACGTGCGGCATCCGTCGTCGCGAGTCGCCAGTCCTCGGCAAAGCCGGGATCAAGCGCGTCGACCCCACGAACCAGCAATACCTCTGCAAGCTCGGTGAGGATGTCCCGCTGGTTCGCGTAGATGGGCTGGCGAGTGTTCTTCGACATCACGAACGCGGCAACGATTCCCTTGAGCACCGCTATCTCGGCCCGGATGTCCTGAGGTACCACGATGTCCGCACCGAAACGGATGTAGGGGCCCTCGTCAAAGGTCGCCCGCGTCGCCTGCACTGCCGCACCCGCGAAACGACCAATGAGCTGGCTGGTGAGGTTCTTCAATCTGCCTTGGGACTGGCGGGTACCATCCCACTCGTCAATCCACACCTTCAGCGAGTCCAAACGGTCGAACGCAGCGATGAGTTCGTCGTGCGTGAGCTCGCCACCGATCCAGTCGAACATCGAGTCGACCAGCTCGCCGTGATCGACCCTCGCGCCGAGCGACGCCACATCGATGTAGCCGGTGGCGATCGCATCTTCGAAGTCGTGCACCGAGTAGGCGATGTCATCGGAGAGATCCATCACCTGGGCCTCAATACAGAGCTTTCGGTCGGGCGCTCCGTCACGGAGCCAACGGAACGCCTCGATGTCGTCTTCATAGAAGCCGAATTTGGCCCGCCCGCTCGGATCATCGACCGAGGAACTAGCCGGCCAGGGATATTTGCAACTCGCGTCGAGGCTCGCTCGGGTGAGATTGAGGCCATAAGGCCGGCCGTCGTCGCCGAAGACCTTGGGTTCGATCCTTGTGAGCAACCGCAACGTCTGCGCGTTGCCCTCGAAGCCGCCGATGTCTGCCGACCAAGCGCTGAGTGCACGCTCGCCGTTGTGTCCGAAGGGCGGATGTCCGAGGTCGTGAGCGAGGCAGGCGGTATCCACGACATCCGGATCCAGCCCCAACCGTGCAGCGATCTCCCTGCCCACCTGAGCGACTTCTAGCGAATGCGTCAACCGATTACGGGCGAAATCGAAACCCGCCGTCGGACTGAGCACCTGCGTCTTTGCGGCGAGGCGACGCAGTGCACTCGAGTGCAGGAGCCGCGCCCGGTCGCGAGCAAAGTCGCTGCGACGGCTGGAATGCTCCTCCGGACACCACCTGGCGGCATCGCGCTCGTCGTATCCCGACGGCACGACGTCGAACTCAGCCTCCACTGCTGTCGATCTCTGCATCGGCCAGTTCAACGCGGTGAGCGTCGTTCAGTTCGTGGCTGTCGAGCCAGTGCTCTGGCAATGCCGTGCGCTTGGGCGTTCCTGCGCGACCGCGCGGACCTTCTGCTGCCTCGCCCGGGTACTGCTCTGACCAGTCAAGCTGTGCAAGTAGGTCGTCCATCTGCCGCAGACTCTCCACCCTCGCAAGACTTGCTCGAAGGTCTCCCCCGACCGGATAACCCTTGAAATACCACGAGACGTGCTTGCGGATGTCGCGGCAGGCGCGATCTTCGTCACCCTCGAAAAACTCCACGAGCAGCTCGGTGTGCCGACGCAGGGTGGCCGCGACCGTTCCAAGACTCGGACGCGCGATGTCTGTCTCGCCGCGGAAGGCTGCGGCGAGGTCACCGAACAGCCAGGGACGACCAAGACAACCGCGACCGACCACGACTCCGTCGCATCCGGTCTCCTCCATCATCCGCACGCCGTCTGCGCCGGACCAGATGTCGCCGTTGCCGAGCACAGGGACGCTCGTGATCGTTTCTTTCAGCTTGGTGATCGCGGACCAATCGGAGTGGCCGCTGTAGAACTCGGAGGCGGTTCGTGCGTGCAGAGCGATGGCTGCGACACCGGCACCCTCGGCGGCCTTGGCTGCTTCAAGGTAGGTGAGATGGTCGGAGTCGATGCCCTTGCGCATTTTGATAGTGAGCGGCAACGGGCCTGCAGCCTGCACTGCACGCTCGACGATCTCGCGGAAGAGGCCCAGTTTCCACGGCAGAGCGGCGCCCCCTCCTTTGCGGGTGACCTTGGGCACAGGGCATCCGAAGTTCAAGTCGATGTGGTCCGCTCGATCCTCGGCTACCAGCATCGTGACGGCTTCAGAGACAGTCTTGGGGTCGACGCCGTAAAGCTGGATGCTGCGCGTAGTCTCTGATTCGTGGTGGCCGATGAGCCGCATCGAGATCGCCGTGCGCTCCACCAGTGCGCGGCTCGTGATCATTTCGCTCACGTAGAGGCCCGCTCCGAACTCGCGGCAGAGCCGACGAAAAGCGGTGTTTGTGATGCCCGCCATGGGTGCGAGGACGACCGGAACGCTGAGCGGAATGGGACCGATCTGTAGTCTGGTGTCGGCGGCGGTAAGAACGGTCACGCCTCAATTCTCCCAGAAAATGGCGGTGCTCCGTGCCGGATCCTCTCAATCACGCTGGACTATCCGGGCGCGAACGCATGTTGGCGGATGCCGCGGCTCGAGGCATCGAAGTCTCCGTCGTGCCACGACCGGTTGCAGAATCCCTCAAAGCGGCCGCCGCGCTTCTCGGCATTAGCCCCAACGAGATCGTGAAGTCTCTCGTTGTGAAACGCCACGATGGGAGCTTTCTCTTCACCCTGGTGCCGGGCGATAGACAGATCTCCTGGCCAAAATTGCGCGCCATTGTGGGCGTGAACAAGTTACAGATGCCACCGGCAGAACTCGCACTCGAGGCAACGGGCTACGAACGCGGAACCATCACACCACTCGGGAGCAGCACGGCATGGCCGGTCTTCGCAGACTCTCGTATCGCTGGCAGAATAGCGATGGGCGCCGGGGAGGCCGGGCTCAGTGCCTTCGTGGATGCTTCCGCTCTCATCACGGC
>JBDTAD010000390.1:0-2471 GCA_039924815.1 Lacisediminihabitans sp. | reverse complement strand
GCCTGCTCGATGATCACGACCAGTTCCTCGAAGGGAATTTCGCGTTCGCGCTCCATGAGCCGCAGCACGCCCAGATCGATGTCCACTGAGGGCCTCCACTATTTAAGGTTCTTGTAACTCCGCCGACTTGTGCGGGCAGATGTTGTCTGTCTACGGTACCCGACGGCACGGCTGTAAGCTGCCCCGGCATCCACTACTGGGGCAGCCGCACTCGTGCGGAAGGGGTATTACGGGCTATTCCGCGGGGATCGCCGCCACGAGACCCGCGAGCGGTACGACCCTACGTTCGCCCGTTCGACGATCCCAAAGCTCGACGTTGCCTTCTACAACCGCCTTGCCTACGATCACGATGATCGGCACACCGAGCAATTCGGCATCCCCAAACTTCACGCCAGGAGACACCTTCAGCCTGTCATCGAAGAGCACGTCGAAGCGCGCGGCCTCGAGTTCGGTCACGAGCGATTCTGCGGCTTCATAGACCGCGGGCTCCTTCGTAGCGGCGATGACGTGCACGTCAAACGGGCTGACGTTCCGAGGCCAGATGAGCCCCCGCTCGTCGTTGTTCGACTCGGCGATCACTGCCATGATTCGGGTAACCCCGATCCCATACGAGCCCATGGTAACCGTGACGAGTTTGCCGTTCTCGTCGAGAACCTTGAGCCCGAGCACCTCGGCATACTTGCGGCCGAGCTGGAAGACGTGGCCGATCTCCATGCCTCGAGCCAATTCGACTGGCCCCGAGCCATCCGGAGCAGGGTCTCCCGCGCGCACTTCGGCTACCTCGACAATGCCGTCAGCTGTGAAGTCGCGACCGGCGACCAGACCGAACACGTGCTTGCCGTGCTCGTTGGCTCCGGTGATCCAGCCAGATCCCACAGAGACCCTGGGGTCGAGAAGGTAGCGGATGCTCGTTGATGACGCCTTGCCATCCTTAAATTCGCCCAGAACCGCTCCCGCAGAAGACCATGGCCCGATGTACCCCTTGACGAGCGCGCCCCTGCCCGACTTGCTGTGCTTCACGAAGTCATCTTCGTTTGCCGCTTCGACCGCCGCAGGCGCAAAGGCCACTTCGGCACGTTTGAGGTCGACCTCGCGGTCGCCGGGGAGCCCGACGATGACAAGCTCGCGGTTACCGTCGAGTTTGGTGAGCGCGAGCACCACGTTCTTGAGAGTGTCTGCCGCGGTCCAGGCGCGGCCGTCCGGGCGAGGATGCTGGGAGTTCGCCACGTCAACCAGCGCCTCGATCGTCGTCGAGTCCGGGGTATCCAGCACCTCTGCTGGCGTGAGGTTCTCAAACGATCGTGGCTCGGGAGCCACTGTGCGGAAGGCCTCGACATTCGCGACGTAACCGCCTTCGGAACGTACGAAGGTATCTTCGCCGATCGGGGTTGGGTGCAGGAATTCTTCGCTGCGCGATCCACCCATGGCGCCAGCATCCGCCTGAACAATCGCGTATTCGAGACCAAGCCGCTGGAAGATTCGCTCGTAGGCGTCGCGCTGCTTCTGGTACGAAATATCGAGTCCGGCATCCGTGTAGTCGAAGGAGTAGGCGTCCTTCATCGAGAATTCCCGGCCACGCAGGAGGCCTGCACGCGGCCTGGCCTCGTCACGGTACTTGTCCTGGATCTGGTAGATCGACAGGGGAAGGTCTTTGTAAGAGCTGTACAGGTCTTTCACGAGGAGGGTAAACACTTCTTCGTGCGTCGGCGCCAGCAGCAGGTCAGCGCCTTTACGGTCTTTGACGCGGAAGAGAAGATCTGCGTATTCGTTCCAACGCCCGGTGGCCTCGTACGGCTCGCGAGGAAGAAGTGCGGGAAAGTGCACTTCCTGGGCGCCAGCGGCTTCCATCTCCTCGCGCACGATCGACTCAATCTTGCGACGCACTTTTAGCCCGAGCGGCAGCCACGCGAAGATTCCGGGTGCCTGCCGACGGATGTACCCCGCCCGCACGAGAAGGCGATGGCTAGTGGCCTCGGCATCGGCCGGATCCTCGCGAAGGGTACGGACAAAGAGCGTGGAGAGTCGTGTTGGCACGAAAACTACTCTAGCTTCGGCGCTCCTGTCGCTCCGACAGCCTTACGGATCGGAACGCGCGGGTGGCGACCCGCGGATCCCTCGAGGGGGGCTCGATGTGTGGAGCCGCGGGCCTTCCCCGCCCGCCGCGCTCCGTCGCTGCCTACCCGAAAGGCAGCGACGGACGCGATGCATCGCAGGGAAGTTCATGAAGTACCACCGAGTGGGGTACATTTCATTGGCTAATGCCCTTGCTGATAAGACTCTAACTGCGTTGATACCGTGAGTGAACCCCTCAGTGGGGTACAAATTGCCCTTGCGCTGACCCCAATCCGGGGGATGAAACGGTTCAATTCGGGTCGCGTGCTCGCTAAATCAGCACCAAGCTACACGGACACCACGGTGGGAGTTCCGACCGCTCCGGCTGGCATCTCCGCTGCAAGGCGATTCGCCTCTTC
>JBDTAD010000389.1:0-1854 GCA_039924815.1 Lacisediminihabitans sp. | reverse complement strand
TGACTACGACGCCGCCGCCGCGAAGCTGACGGCCGGGCTCAAGGACAAGAATTCCAAGGGCGCGTACCTGCACAATTGGCAGTCAACCGTGCAGGGTTTCGCAAACGCGCAGTCCCCCAAAGGAGATATCCTCAAGGGCAAGTACGACTACCTGAAGCCGTATTACGAGCGGACGCTCGCATTGCAGAAGAACGGTAGCCAGGTCGACTTCAACACCGAGAAGGCTAACCAGCTCACCTACCAGGGCGAGTTTGGCAAGCAGCACGCGGCCATGATGCCCATGGGTACCTGGTACGTCGCCACGCTGATTGCCCAGCAGGCTTCGGGAGACGCTGACTCTTTTGCCTGGGGCATCGCTCCGATCCCGCAGTACAGCAACAAGACCACGGGCCTCAAGAATGTTCCGGTGACCTTCGGTGACCCAACCGGTTTCGGCATCAACGCCAATATTGACAAGTCCAAGATCAAGGCGGCGAAGGAGTTCCTCACCTACGCTGCCAGCCAGAAGGCCGCGATTTCGTTGGCCAAGATCGGCATCACGCCGGCTCTCGGAAACGCGGCAGTGGCGGATGCCTACTTCGCGGTGAAGGGTGCGCCGACTGACGCTCTCTCGAAGTTCGCGTATTCGACGCACCTGACCAAGCCGGAGAATCCGACGTCGAGCAATACGGCGGCTGTTCAGGGCATCCTTAATGACCTGCATACCGCTGTCATGTCTGGCTCGGCATCGATTTCAGACGCGATCAAGACCGCAGAGGCTCGCGTAAAGAACGAAGTCGGCATCGGCTGATCCGTTCGGGGTCGACTCGGCACACCATGTGCCGGGTCGACTCCGCCTCACTCTCGTCCAGCAACAGAAGGCATATCCCATGACAACAGTCGTTCCGCCGGAGACCGGCGCACCCGTAAGGGAGCAGCAACAGCGGCCGTCACTCCGCCCGTCACGGCTCCGACGACGCAATACGCTCATCGGCTGGAGCTTCATCCTCCCGAACTTCATTGGTTTTGCATCGCTGACGCTCGTGCCCGTCGTCGTGCTCTTCTACATGTCGCTCACGAACTGGAATGTGTTCGGCAGAGCCGACTTCATTGGACTCACCAATTTCCAGCGGCTCGTCGGCGACGGCAGCTTTCGTATTGCGCTGCTGAACACCCTCTACTTTGCAGCGATGAACATCCCGCTGACGATCGTCGCCTCTCTCGGGCTCGCGCTGTTGTTGAACAACAAGTTTCGCGGGGTTGCTTTCTTCCGCACAGCCGCCTTTTTCCCGTACATCACCTCGATTGTCGCTATCGCGATCGTCTGGAATCTGTTGTTTAGTCCCCAATACGGGCCCATCAACGAGGTGCTCAGATTCGTGGGGATCACCCATCCGCCCGGATGGCTTACCTCGACAGACTGGGCCCTGCCGGCAGTGGTGATCGTGAGTGTCTGGCGTGACATGGGTTATTACATGATCCTCTTCCTCGCCGGCCTTCAGGCGGTTCCGCGTGAGCTCATCGAGGCGGCGCGAGTCGATGGGGCCAACGTGGTCCAGCGGTTCTTCAATGTGACGTTGCCGAGTCTGCGGCCGACCACCTTCTTCGTCATCGTCATTCTCACGATCAATTCGTTCAAGATTTTTGACCTCATCCTCGTCATGACGGATGGCGGACCGGGCCAGGCGACTCTCGTGCTCTCCCAATTCATCTACCGCAAGGGCCTGGTGGAGAGTCAGTTCGGTTACGCCTCGGCTGCGTCCGTTGCGCTGTTCTTCCTGTGCATCATCGTGACGATCGCGCAATTTTTGTGGAACAGGCGAAGGAACGACTCATGACCGAACTCATCGCCCCCGAGGCTCCATCCATGCGCAC
>JBDTAD010000388.1:0-4534 GCA_039924815.1 Lacisediminihabitans sp. | reverse complement strand
GGCCGTGTTCCCCGCGCCGACAGTCTTGTTCAGCAACCAAACAATAACGAAGGTGACGATGAAGGAGTAGATCGCCACTCCCAGCGCTGCACTCGCTTGGTTCGCAAGTTCCGTTGGCTGGCCACTGTCTTTCCAGCCGACCCCGTTGCCGAAGAGACCTATATAGGCCACGCCGAGGATCCCACCCACGAGGTGGATCCCCGCGGCGGAAAAGCCTACGTGATGCCTCATGCCGCGCGCTGCGGTGACAATGGCTGCGCAGGCGGCTCCTGCGAGTAGTGCAAGCAGGGCGGTCCACAGCGGTGTCAGGATGCCACAGGCTGGAGCAATCGCTGCAATTCCGACAAGTACGCCAGATGCCCCTCCCCGTAGTGTTGGTCTGCCGCGCATGAGCATCTCAGTGAAGGCCCAGGCCACAGCGGCCAGTGCTGGCGCGATCAGCGTGTTGATGAGAATGGTCCCGAACAAGCCGTCCACCACACCTTCGGAGCCAACATTGAAGCCAAACGCACCGACCCACAGCATCATGGTGCCGACGAGCAGAGTTCGCGGCTGCGTGAATGGGGACTGCTGAGGTGCCGCCGATCGCGCCAACACGAGCGCGAGTAGCGCAGCACCCGCACTGATATGTACGACGGTCCCACCCGCCTGGTCGACGATCTGGAGCCCGCTGAAAAGCCAACCGTCTCGCGTGTTGAACACTGAGTAGGCAATCGGTGCGTACACGAAGACCATCCACAGCGGCACAAACACCAGCTGCGCCGCTAGGCGAAGTCGCTCCCCAACCACGGAACAAATGATCGTGACTGTCAGGACGACAACCGACCCTTGGAACAGCGCGAAGGCAACCGTGTGAAGCGATATTGCGTCACCACGCCTCGGATCGAGGATCGCGGAAATCAGGTCGAATGGGTTACCGAGAAACCCCGGAATGATTGCCGAACCGAAGGTAAGGCCATAGCCGATTAGCACCCACAGGACCGCTACCAGCCCCGCACTTGCGAAGACTCTTCGTGCTGCGACACGCGATGGGCGCAGGTAAAACAGCGCGGCTCCCAGCGACATCAGAAGGACCAAAGCCGAGCAGGCGAACAAGAGAAGCGAGCGTTGTGAGCTATCAGTCGAATCCACGAGCGCGGCAGTAATCGAGAGAACATACAATAAGCCGCGAACTCCCTCCGTCTGCCTGCTGCTAACAACAAAGATGGGGCGCCACTCTAGCGAGCAGCGCCCCCACCGTTCGTGGATAGTTTTACACGGTCTCGAGTGCGTAGCCCTCTTCGCCGTGCACGATCGTGTCGACGCCTGCGACCTCGTCCTCGTTCGTGATGCGGAAGCCGATCGTTTTTTGGATGACCCAGCCGATTGCATACGCGAGCACAAAGGAGTAAGTCGCTATGCCGAACGCCGCGAGTGCCTGCACACCCAGCTGCCGCAGGCTACCGGTGTCGAGGAGGCCGATGCCACTACCGAAGACTCCGATGTAGAGGGTTCCGATCACACCGCCAACGAGGTGGATGCCTACGACGTCAAGAGAGTCATCGAAACCCAGCTTGTATTTGAGATCAATCGCCAGAGCGCACACCGCTCCTACCAGAACCCCGAGGACAAGCGCCCATCCCGGCGTAAGGATGTTGCAGGCTGGAGTCACGGCAACCAGACCAGCAACGGCCCCAGATGCTGCACCGATTGATGTCGGTTTGCCATCCTTGATCCGTTCGACAATCAACCAGCCGAGGATGCCAGCACACGGTGCAACGAGCGTGTTGATCCAGGCTATTGCCGCAATCCCGTCCACCGCAGCCTCCGAGCCAGCGTTAAAACCGAACCACCCGAACCACAGCAGCGCCGCACCCAGGAGCGTAAGCGGCACGTTGTGCGGCTTGGAGAGACCCTTCCGGAACCCGACTCGCTTACCGAGCACGAGCGCTAGCGCCAAGCCTGCGGCACCCGCATTGATGTGTACAGCAGTGCCCCCCGCGAAGTCGTTTACCTTGAGACCGAAGGCCGCCCAGCCCTGGCTGAGATTGAACACCCAGTACGCGACGGGGAAGTAGACAACTGTCGCCCACACTCCCGCAAAGATCATCCATGAACCGAATTTGGCGCGGTCAGCAATAGCGCCAGAAATCAGAGCGACCGTGATGATCGCAAAGGTCGCCTGAAACCCCGCAAAGGCAAGCCCGTTGAGGTTAGGCGACATGCTGCCGTCCTTCCCGATGCCGAGTAATCCGTTGAGCCCGATCAAACCACTCGGATTACCGAGCCAGCCCGGGATAAGCGCTGGCCCGAAGGCGAAGCCGTAACCGTAAACGACCCACAGCACGCCGACCAATCCCATGGCACCAAAACTCATCATCATCATGCTGACGACGCTCTTGGCTTTCACCATTCCGCCGTAGAAGAAGGCAACGCCGGGAGTCATGAGGAGTACAAGCGCTGCGGCGACCAGCAGCCAGAGTGAGTTGAGATTCATAGTTAGGGCATTTATCGCGGCGGATGATTCGACCATGGTCGACGACCTCTCTTTAGCGGGAGGACTTACCGGCGTCAGAGTGAGCGTCAGCTCAATCGCGCCGGTTGCCCGGTTGTGACCTCAGCATCCCGGCCCAAAGTTTCGTGCGGGGCGCAGTTCTGTTTCCGTGACGTTACGTACTGGGCACCCCGGTAAACATCCTGTTTCACAGTTAAGGCCAGGTCGCAGCCGTCTGGTGCCACCCAGACGTGCTTCCTTCTAGACTTGAAGTGATGAAGTTCTTCAGAAGCGAGCGTTATGCCGCCTTTCTCCTGATCGTGGCAGCCGCATTAGGTCTAGTGCTGGCGAACACACCGTGGGGGCCAGTGCTCCACTCGGTGCGCGACATCCACCCACTCGGCACGGGTTCCATGCTTAACCTGTCTATTGGACACTGGGTAACGGACGGGCTGCTGGCGATCTTTTTCTTTCTTGCAGCGGTAGAGCTTCGCCACGAACTGACTCAAGGTGAGCTCAATAGCCCGCGTAAGGCTCTTGTGCCCGTTTTAGCGGCCATCGGCGGGGTTATTGTGCCGGCCTTGATCTTCCTGGTTATCGTGCGAGAGCCTGGGTTGTCGTTGGGGTGGCCCATCCCGACCGCGACGGACATCGCGTTCGCGCTGGGCGTTCTCGCTCTCGCCGGACGTGGTCTGCCTCCGCGCATCCGCGCACTTTTGTTGGGAGTCGCGGTCATCGACGACCTCATTGCGATCCTGATTATTGCTTTCTTCTTCACCACGGATCTGCAACCGATACCGATGCTTCTTTCGGTGCCGCTTATTTTCGCCTTTGGCTGGCTCAGTCGAAAGATTCCCCGCAAGGGTTCCGGTGCCGTGATCGCCGCGCTTGTATTGATCGGCGTCGCAGTCTGGTTGCTGGTCTACCTCTCAGGCATCCACGCGACCGTCGCCGGCGTCGCCTTGGGCCTCTCCATTGGCACACGTGCTGGCAGTAAGGCACGTCGCGCGTTGGAACCGTGGTCAAACGGCGTAATCCTGCCGCTCTTCGCTTTTGTCGCGGCGCTCGTCACGCTGCCCACGGTCGGAAGCGAAGGACTGAGTCCGGTATTTTGGGCAATCTAGATCGCGCTACCCGTGGGCAAGTTGATCGGGATCACGGCTGGCGCACTCGTGGCCAGACAACTCTCCCCCAAGAAAAAACGCGCGAGTTCAATCCCGCTCGGTGACATCGTGATGGTGTCTGCGCTCGGCGGTGTCGGATTCACTGTCTCGCTGCTCATGAACGAACTGGCCTTTCGACACAACTCCGAAATTGCGGTGGAGGGAACCCTTGCCGTGCTCGCGGCATCGCTTATTGCGAGTGTGATCGGTGTCAGCGTCACCATTGTTCGATCTCGGCACTATCGCACTATGCCTACGAAAGAGGATTGATCTGGGACTTACACAATCTCGTCGCTGGTGAGAGCGATGAGCCGAGAAACGGCCCGAAGGTACTTCTTGCGGTAGCCGCCAGAGAGCATCTCGTCTGGGAATACCTGATCCAGCGGAGCGCCTGTGGCCCTTGTGGGTACCTGGGCGTCATACAGGCGGTCCACGAAAGCCACAAAGCGCAGCGCATCCGTTTGATTGCGAAGAGGGTGCACGTCCCGCAGGCCCATGGTGTCGATGCCCTCAATGAGCTTCACGTATCGCGAGGGGTGCACAGAGCCGAGATGCTCAACCAACTGGCCGAAGTCATCGACGGCTGTCACACCTTTGGCAGTCTCTATCTGCACCGCAAAATCGGCATCACTCAGAGTGACGGCGTTTCCCTCTATTGCCCGCCGACGGTAGTCCAGCCCGTCAATTCGAATGGTGACGAACTTCGCGGCCAGCGCATCTATCTCTCGCAAGAAGTCCTGCGCGGCAAAGCGACCTTCTCCCAACGCATTGGGCGGTGTGTTTGATGTGGCGGCAATCCGCGTTCCTGTGGCGACCAAGTCGGAGAGCAACCGAGACATGAGCCGCGTATCCCCTGGATCGTCGAGTTCGAACTCGTCTATGCAAATGAGTGAGGCAC
>JBDTAD010000387.1:0-7756 GCA_039924815.1 Lacisediminihabitans sp. | reverse complement strand
GTAGGAGAAGCCTCGCTCGGTCCTATCCAGCTGCAGGGAGGA
This sequence comes from Lacisediminihabitans sp., assembly GCA_039924815.1. Taxonomy (GTDB): domain Bacteria; phylum Actinomycetota; class Actinomycetes; order Actinomycetales; family Microbacteriaceae; genus Parafrigoribacterium_A. Next base: position 7,714 of record JBDTAD010000387.1, on the reverse strand, counting down.
CACTCCCAGGTCGAACAGGATGCCCGCGACCTCGGAGATGCCGAGTTCGCGCAACGACGTGGCAAAGCGGTCGTACACCGTGTGCACGAGATGGACGCGATCGCCATAGGGCGCCAAACGTTCACTGGCTATGGCGATTGCGTCTGTGTCCCGGTCCAGGCCAACCAGCACCAGCTCGGGAAAGCGTTGAAGGAATGCCTCGGCGTGGCCGCCCATGCCGAGTGTCGCGTCTACGAGAACGGCACCGGGCTTCTGCAGTGCGGGCGCGAGGAGTTCGACCGTTCTCTCGAGTTTGACCGGGGTGTGGATCTGATTTTCTGCCATGAGTACCGGAGGTGGCTCCTGACCCCTGATCCCCATCCGTTCCGACCTGCCACCGGGGAAGTATGGCAGGGCGCATGAGCGGCTGGGAGTCAGAAGCAAGGTGCTAGAAGAGTCCGGGGATCACCTCCTCGGCTGTGTCTGCAAAGCCGGCTTCCTGCGCGGCGTAGTACGTCTCCCAAGCCTTGGTGTCCCAGATCTCGGCACGGTTCCCGACGCCGATCACGGTGAGATCTCGCTCGAGGCCGGCATAGTTGCGCAGCGGCGCGGGAAGAGTGACCCGGTGTTGGGCATCCGGAACTTCGGCGTTCGCGCCCGAGAGAAAGAGACGAAGAAAGTCACGGCCCTCTTTGTCCGTGACGGGTGCCTGACGAATTTTCTCGTGGAGTTGCTCGAATTCGCGCGTGCTGTACACGTACAGGCAGCCTTCTTGGCCGCGGGTGACGACAATACCGGATTCGAGCTCAGCCCAGAACTTGGCCGGCAGGATGATGCGGCCCTTGTCGTCGAGCTTGGGGGCGTAAGTACCAAGGAACACTGCCGATCACCCCCAACTCTCCGGCCTGGATTCAGGTGTCCTCCACTTTACTCCACCTTGCACCACAATTCAACGATATTGGCCCAAACTGGGGGTAGGCACCACTATAGATGCCAATAAACATAAGGATCTTTGGAGTGGAGGGAATTTCCTCAAAAATGACGTTCTAGCCGCGCGCAAACACGCGCCACCCCAGCGTCATGGCACAAAAAAGACCGGCCCGAAGGCCGGTCTCGTTCTAGCTCAGTAATCACCGAGCGGAAGTCCCACAGCGGAACCGCCGCGATCAGAGCTATTGGTCGTGGTTGTCTTGACGCTTCTCCCAGCGTTCGTTCATACGCTGCATGAAGTCGGGACGCGCTGCGCCCGGTGCAGTGGGGGCACCGTGAGTGGCGCTCGGCTCCATGGTCGGATCATCGCTCGATGACTTGGGCGCTGAAAGCGCTACGAGTACGCCAACGAACATCACGATGAAGCCTGCGATGCCGACTATAGGAAGCCTGGTCATCACACCGGTGACGATGGCAGCAACTCCAAGAATGCCGACCAGTATTCCAATGACGATGGTGGTGTAGTTGCGTTTGCCACCGCGCGAACTCACTGTCGAGACGAAGTCCGCGTCGTTGTGGTAAAGACTCCGCTCCATTTCCTCCAAGAGGCGTTGCTCCTGCTCAGACAACGGCATGGTGACTCCTCTCGGGTACGAGATTGAAGAACGGTAACTCCCAATTGTATGCTCCCCCGCATGGCTAGGCTAGGTGCGTGGCTGAGAGTGCGCGGTTAGTTGACTTGGTACAAGCTGGTATCGACGATTTTCTCGACGACCGCGCACCGCAGATCACGGCGATTGCACCGGAATTGGCGACCTTCATCGAGTATTCTCGCGATCTCTTGCGCGGCGGAAAACGATTCAGAGCCTTGTTTTGTTACTGGGGTTGGCAGGCCGTGTACGGGCGAGGCGCTGAATCAACCGCGAGTGACTTCGGTGCCGTGGTCAGCGTGGCAAGCGCCCTCGAGGTTTTTCACGCCGCAGCCCTGGTGCACGACGACATCATGGACAACTCAGACACTCGTCGCGGTCAGCCCGCGGCCCACAAGCGCTTCGAGGCGCTTCACGCTGCAGATCACTGGGCCGGGTCGCCCCAAAACTTCGGGCGATCCGGCGCCTTACTTCTCGGGGATCTTCTGCTCGACTGGAGCGACGAGATTTTCGACAACGGGCTCCGCCAACTATCACTCCCCGCCTCGGCCACTGCGGCCCGGCGAGAGTTCAACACAATGCGCACGGAGGTTACCCTCGGCCAGTACCTCGACATCGTCGAGGAGCAGTCGTGGCGTACCCATCCTGAAACTGAGCATCTGGGTCGCGCACACAAAGTCATCGTCTACAAGTCAGCTAAGTACAGCGTCGAAGCACCCTTGGCCATCGGCGCGAGCCTTGGCGGGGCCTCACTCGGGCAGGTCGCTGCACTTCGCGACTATGGCATCCCTCTCGGAACCGCATACCAACTTCGGGACGACCTGCTCGGAGTCTTTGGGGACGCGGAAAAGACCGGCAAACCATCCGGAGACGATCTGCGCGAAGGAAAGCGCACCGTCTTGATCGCCCTCGCCCGCACAAAGCTCCCGAGCAATGGGCGTGCACTCCTAGACGAGCTGTTGGGCGATTCGGAACTCACCAATCAGCAGGTCGGGATGCTGCAGGCATCAATTCGCGACAGCGGCGCCGTCGAACACGTAGAACGCATCATCGATCACAACGTCAAACTGGCCATTGGCGCAATTGCGGATGCGCCACTGAGCGCTTCCGCTCGCGAGGAATTGATCGCGCTGGCGGATCGAGTGGTGCGCCGCGCATCGTGAGCTAGAAACCCAGCGTTTACTAAAAGCCCAGTGCCTGCGCGACCCGCCGCACCTCCGCCTTGCGGCCAGCACGGAGTGCCTCGATCGGTGCGACGCCGAGACTGTCCTCCGGATTCAGCAGCCAATGCATTGCCTGCTCGTCACTGAAGCCGCTATCGCCGAGCACGATCAAGGTGCCGCGCAGCTCGGGAAGTGGCTCACCGTCGCGAAGGAACGATTCGGGAATCTTCCACACGCCGTCGACCTTGAGAGCCAAGAGGGTGCGATCTTCGATCAACCGACGCACTCGGCTGACGCCGATTCCCAATCTTTCGACGAGGTCGGGGATGGTCAGCCAGCGCGTTTCAGGAACAGTACTCACACCGCAAGCCTGCCAGAACACACCCGATGCACAAAGACGACACGGACATCACGCGGTTATATTAACTTGAGTAACACCAGTCACAGTAATTGACACGCATATATAACTGTGTCAGCGTTGTTGGATTGCGGAAGCCTCGCGTTCTCGAGGCCAGGAGCAAGACGGGGGCTACACATGACCAACACAGCAGAACACGGACCACGGCACAGCGAGCCCAAATCTTCGGCGAGCAAGGGCACCGGGCGCATCGTCAAGGGGATGCTGAACACCATCCCGATCGTCTTGGTTGGCTCGATGGCGCTCAGTCTGAACCTCACCGGCCCGATCCAGCCGGCAAACGTCAAGCGCGCCGACAAGCCCAAGACGACGCCGTCTGAGCTGGCTAAGACGATTCGCGAAGCCTTCGCCCTCTCTGGCCGCAACGCTCCAGTCGCACCAGTGCAGAACAACGCGCAGGCAACCGTTGCCGCTGCGCCCGGGGTGTACCGCGTCGCCGCTGGTGACACGGTGAGCAGCATCGCTGGCAAATATGGCCTCGCTACAGCATCCGTTCTCGCGCTCAATGGACTCGGCTGGAAATCGGTCATCTTTCCCGGGCAGACGCTTCGGCTGACCAAGGATGGCTCGGCCCTCGCGCCCGCGACACCGGCGCCCAAGGCCAGCAATGGACAGCGGTACACGATCCTTTCCGGCGACACCGTCGGGAAGATCGCCGCGAAGTTCGGCGTATCTACTCAGGCCGTTTTGACCGCTAATGGCCTAGGTAACGCCAGCATCATCTATCCGGGTCAGACGCTGTCTATTCCGGGATCAACACCCACAGCGTTCAAAGCTGCCCCAGTGTCTTTCGTGACGCCGATCGTGAGCACGCCGGTGACGAGTTCGTATGTGATCAAGAGTGGCGACACGCTCAGCAAGATCGCCTCGAAGTTCGGCGTCAGCATCCAGTCGATCCTGAATGCCAACGGAATGGGCTGGTCGAGCATCATCTACGCTGGTCGCACAATCACGATCCCCGGTGCCGCCGTGCTCACCACTGCGAGCGGCGCGCCTACCGGACTCACCGCCGAGATGAAGCAGAACGCGCGCACCATAGTGTCGGTGGGCAAATCCCTGGGCGTCAGCGACTACGGGCTCGTCGTCGCGCTCGCGGCCGCAATGCAGGAATCCGGCCTTCGCAATCTCGACTACGGTGACCGAGACTCGCAGGGACTTTTCCAACAGCGCCCGAGTGCAGGCTGGGGAACGGTCGCACAGGTCACGAATCCCACCTACGCGAGCAAGCTTTTCTTCGGAGGGCCGAGCAACCCCAACAAGGGCACAACACAGGGGTTGCTTGAGATCTCGGGGTGGCAATCGATGACCGTCACGCAAGCGGCCCAGGCGGTGCAACGCTCCGCCTACCCGGACGCGTACGCGAAGTGGGAAACCTCCGCGTGGGTCTGGCTCGATCTGCTCTCATAACAACCGTGCATCGCGTTGGCGCTTAGCGGTGTTTTAGCAGGCTTGCAGCGCATGCCAACTTTAGAATCGACGGGTGAGCAGCAACAGCACTGATCCCCTGATCGGGCGCCTGATCGACGGTCGATACCAGGTGCGCTCACGTATCGCGCGCGGCGGCATGGCAACGGTCTACCTAGCAACCGATCTACGGCTCGAGCGACGTGTCGCGATCAAGGTCATGCACGGGCACCTCGCGGATGACAAAGAGTACAAGGCTAGGTTCATTCAGGAGGCCCGCTCAGCCGCCCGGCTCGCACACCCCAACGTCGTCAACGTATACGACCAGGGGCAGGATGACGAGACCGCCTATCTCGTCATGGAGTACCTTCCCGGAATTACCCTGCGCGACCTTCTCGACGAACATCACATTCTTACGACGACTCAGGCGCTCGACATTATGGAAGCGATCCTGTCGGGCCTTGCCGCCGCTCACAAAAACGGCATCGTGCACCGAGACCTCAAGCCGGAGAACGTCTTACTCGCCGACGACGGTCGAATCAAGATTGGTGATTTCGGTCTCGCGCGTGCCGCAACCGCGAATACGGCGACCGGCAATGCGTTGCTCGGTACGATTGCCTACCTCTCCCCCGAGCTCGTCACCCGAGGCATCGCCGATACCCGCAGCGATATTTACGCGGTCGGCATCATGCTCTACGAAATGCTCGCTGGCGAGCAGCCATTCAAGGGCGAACAGGCTTTCCAGATTGCGCAGCAGCACGCGAACGACACCGTGCCAACTCCGAGCAGTAAGAACCCCCGGGTACCAGTGGAACTCGACGAGCTCGTACTGTGGGCGACCGCTAGGGATCCGGATCAGCGCCCTCACGACGCCAGAGTCTTTCTCGACCAGCTGCTCGAGAGCAGGAGCATCCTGCAGTCGGACGACCCGGCCACGGCAGCAACCGCGGTTCAGCGCACCATGGTTCTGCCCTCGGCGATGGGGCCGAATGGCTCCAACGCGGAGACTCAGGTTCTGCAGCCTCGCTCACGTCACCGCACGGGTCCAGTGATCGCGGACAGCGCGACCGCACTCACCACCAAAGCCGACAAACGCAGGTCGAGGGGCTTTTGGGTGTTCTCCCTGGTCATCCTGCTCGCCGCTCTCGCCGCGGGCACCGGGTGGTATTTCGGTGCGGGCCCCGGCGGGCACGTTACGGTTCCCGACCTCGCGGGCAAGACGCCGGCGGCGGCGATAGCCGTGCTCAAAGACCTCGGCCTTCAGGTCAATTCGAAAACCGGCTCGATCAACTCGCTCACGGTGCCAGTGGGTGCCGTCGCAGCAACGACGCCGGCGAGCGGTGCATCCGTCGCCAAAGACAGCACGGTGACGCTCCTCGTCTCGACCGGGCCCAAGCTGCTCGCGTACACGGATGTCGCCGGGCTCATCGAGCACGACGCCATCCAGAAGATTTCCGACGAGGGCTTCACCTATTCGAAGGACAAGTCGCTCCAGCAGTTCGACGACAAGGTTCCGGCCGGGACCGTGATCGCGGCGCTCGGCGCAGACGGCAAGTCTCTTGCGGGCACCACCCACTACGGCGACAAGCAGCCTATTGCTCTCGTCGTGAGCGTCGGACCTCTCCCGGATGTCGCGGGACAGAGCTTCGACGACGCGGCAGCGACTCTCAAGGACGTCAAGCTCACCGCAGTGCCCGGCAAACAGGAGTTCAGCGACACCGTGCCGAAGGGCAAGGTCATTGGCATCGAGCCGTCGACCGACAGCAACGGCAATCCCGTGGCGGTCCACCCCGATGGCACCGTGAATCTCACCATCTCGCGCGGCAAGGAGCAGGTGCAGGTTCCGGACGTCACAGGTCAGACCTGGGACAAGGCGAAGCCCGTTCTCGTCGCCGCTGGCTTTACCGTCAAGACAGGCCAACTAGCTGATCAGTTCCCAGCTCTGTGCACCGTTAAAAGAACCGATCCTGCGCCGCTGTCAAGCGTGGATAAGGGCTCGATGGTAAAGGTCACCGCGACTTGCGCTGGCATACCCTCCGGGTAATTAGCGGGCGCCGAGCTCCTCAGCAACCAGGAACGCGAGCTCCAGCGACTGCATGTGGTTGAGTCGCGGGTCGCAGAGCGACTCGTAATGGGTTGCGAGAGTGGCCTCGTCGATCTGCTCTGAACCGCCCAGGCACTCTGTCACGTCGTCGCCGGTGAGCTCGATGTGAATGCCACCGGGGTAGGTTCCTGCGGCACGGTGCGCCTCGAAGAAGCCCTTGACCTCATCCACGACATCGTCGAAGCGACGAGTCTTGTAGCCAGTCGGCGTGGTGAGTCCATTGCCATGCATCGGGTCGGACACCCACAGCGGGGTCGCATCCGTCTCTTTGATGGCCTCGAGGAGCGGTGGCAGAGCGTCTCGGACCTTGCCAGCGCCCATGCGGGTGATGAAGGTGAGGCGACCTGGCTCGCGGTTCGGGTCGAGCTTCTCAATCAGCTCGCGCATGACAGCGGGAGTCGTCGATGGGCCGAGCTTCACTCCGATCGGGTTGCGCACCCGGGAGAAGTAATCCACGTGAGCACCATCGAGGTCGCGCGTGCGCTCCCCCACCCACAGGAAGTGCGCCGAGGTGTTGTACGGCGTTCCGGTGCGAGAGTCGATGCGCGTCATCGGCCGCTCGTAGTCCATCAGCAAGCCCTCGTGGCCGGTGTAGAACTCGACTCGCTTGAGCTCGTCGAAGTCGGCTCCTGCCGCCTCCATGAACTTCACGGCCTTGTCGATGTGCTTGGCCATCTGCTCGTACTTGACGTTCGCGGGGTTCCGGGCAAAGCCTTGGTTCCAGCTGTGCACCTCGCGCAAGTCGGCAAAGCCGCCCTGTGTGAAGGCGCGCACGAGGTTCAGTGTGGATGCCGCGGTGTGGTACCCCTGAACGAGTCGGTGTGGGTCGGCCTCGCGAGACTCCGGCGTGAAGTCGTAGCCGTTGACGATGTCGCCACGGTACGCGGGAAGAGTCACGCCATCCCGAGTTTCCATGTCGCTCGAGCGAGGCTTGGCGAATTGTCCGGCCATCCGCCCCATCTTGATGACGGGCATCGAAGCACCGTAAGTGAGGACGACGGCCATCTGCAGAACGGTCTTGACCCGGTTGCGGATTTGGTCTGCCTTTGCGCCGGCAAAAGTCTCG